>CAMLNT010000041.1 GCA_946481425.1 uncultured Brevundimonas sp. | reverse complement strand
GCGACGACCTGCCGCCTGTCGCGGTCGAAGCCACCCTGCACCACCGCGACGCGCCAGACGTCTGGTCCGCCTTCATGAAGCCCGGCAAGCGCATCAAGCCCGGCGACCGCGTCCGTTTCGGCCATGCCGCCGACGCCGCCTGCGAGCTCGGCCGGCTGGACGCGACCGCCGAGGCCAAGGGCGACGACGGGCTGGTCACGCTTCGCTTCGATCTGGCCGGCCCCGCGCTCGACGACGCCATCCGCGACGTCGGCGTCATGCCCCTGCCCCCCTACATCGCCGCCCAGCGGCCCGAAGACGATCGGGACCGGTCCGACTACCAGACCGTCTTCGCCGAACACGACGGCTCCGTCGCCGCCCCCACGGCGGGCCTGCATTTCACGCCGGATCTGCTCGCGGCGCTCAAGGCGCGCGGCGTCTCGACCCACGCGGTGACGCTTCACGTCGGCGCGGGAACCTTCCTGCCCGTCAAGGCCGATGACACAGACGACCACCGCATGCATTCGGAATGGGGCGAGGTCTCCGCCGAAACCGCAGACGCCCTGAATGCCGTGCATGCGCGCGGCGGCCGCATCGTCTGCGTCGGCACCACCTCGCTTCGTCTGCTCGAAAGCGCGACGGGCGAAGATGGCGTCATCCGGCCGTTTCACGGCGACACGGCCATCTTCATCACACCTGGCTACCGCTTCCGCGCCGCCGACGTCCTGATGACCAACTTCCACCTGCCGCGCTCGACCCTGTTCATGCTGGTCAGCGCCTTCGCGGGGCTCGAAACGATGAAAGCCGCCTACGACCACGCGGTCGCAGACGGCTATCGGTTCTATTCCTACGGCGACGGAAGTCTGCTCTTCCGCGCCTAGCGGATGGTGTCGGCCGCCGAGGTCAGGGTGCGCGTATCGGAGATCGCGCGCACGCCCTCCCGATCGAACAGGGCCGCGGGCCCCTCGACGGGCTGAAGCCCGGCCGCCGTGGCGACGGCGGCGATGCTGGAGCCGAAGGCGATGACCGGCAGACCGGCCGCGATCGCGCGCGTCGCGGCCGCGGTCGCTTCCGACAGGTCGTCCGACCCGTCCGGGATCAGCAGGGCGCGCAGCACGCCCGAATCCAGATCGGCCATGGCGGCGGTCGCAAGAATGGTCATGCCGCCGTCGTTCAGGGCCTGATTGCCCGGCGACACCGGTGCGAGGCCTAGCCCGGCGTTGCGCACCGTCCGCTCCGCATCCTCCATCTCACCGAAGTTCGAGCCCTTGCGCATCAAGAGCCCGATACGGGCGCGAATGGCGGGCGGGGCATAGGACGGCCGGCGGCCGCCGGCGGGACGGGAGGTGTTGGACTGGCGTTGTGCGAACAAGGGACTTCCTTTGCATGTTGAACATATCCGGCCGGCCAGGCGCGAAATGCCTGTCGCGCCCTGCGCGGAACGCGCGGACGCAAAGTCTGGCCGATGTCGGATCGGTCCCTATGATGGGGCTTCGCGACCCGCGTTACAACCTTTGCCGCGAAGCCTGCCCCTCCCGCGCCGCGCCGCTTTGGTGTAGAGCCGCCCGCCCATGACCTTCCCGTTCGACATATCCGCCACCGACGGCGCGGCGCGCACCGGCGTCCTGAAGACGCCCCGCGGCGACATCCGCACGCCCGCCTTCATGCCGGTCGGCACCGCCGGGACGGTCAAGGCGCTGACAGTCGATCAGGTGAAGCAGGCTGGCGCCGACATCATCCTCGGCAACACCTACCACCTCATGCTGCGCCCCACCGCCGAGCGGGTGAAGCGGCTGGGCGGCCTGCACCGGTTCATGCGATGGGACGGCCCGATCCTGACCGACTCCGGCGGCTTTCAGGTCATGAGCCTGTCGGACATCAACAAGGTGACGGAAGAGGCTGTCACCTTCGCCAGCCACATCGACGGCTCGCGCCATGTTCTGAGCCCCGAGCGCTCCATCGAGATCCAGGCCGACCTCCTGGGCTCCGACATCGTCATGCAGTTGGATGAATGCGTCTCCTGGCCCGCCGAGGAGCAGCGCGCGGCCGAGGCCCTCAGACTGTCCGCCCGCTGGGGCGCCCGTTCCAAGGCCGCCTTCGGTGAACGCGAAGCCCAGGCCCTGTTCGGCATCCAGCAGGGCTCCACCTTCGAACACCTGCGCCGGGAATCGACCGATCGCCTGATTGAGATCGGCTTCGGCGGCTACGCCATCGGCGGCCTGGCGGTCGGCGAAGGGCATCAGGCCATGTGCGAAACCCTCGACTACGCCGCCCCCATGCTACCGGTCGATCGTCCCCGCTATCTGATGGGCGTCGGCAAGCCGATCGATCTGGTCGAGGCCGTCGCGCGCGGCGTCGACATGTTCGACTGCGTCCTGCCCACCCGCTCCGGCCGCCACGGTCAGGCCTGGACCTGGGACGGGCCAATCAATCTCAAGGGCGCCCGCTTCTCCGAGATGGACGAGCCGCTCGATCCAGACAGCGACTGCCCTGCCAGCCGTGACTATTCAAAAGCCTACCTCCACCACCTGGTGCGCGCCGATGAGATTCTCGGCCAGGTCCTGCTGAGCTGGCACAACATCGCCTTCTTCCAGACCCTGACCGCCGCCATGCGTTCGGCCATCGCCGAAGGGCGGTTTGAACAGTTCCGCCGCGACTTCCGGGCGCGGCATCTCAAGGATTGACCGGCTCGGACCGCCAATCCCCCGTCCCGGGATCTGGCAAGGCGTTGGAATGATTACCGGCCACGCTCTCGCGAATGCGACTTGTCCCCGCCGTCCGGCAACCCGCTAGGCTCGCACGGCCCGGTCTTTCCCATCGTTCAGCCCGTCTCGCCGCCTTCAGGCGGCCCGAACGACCCGGTCGACCCGGTCGACTTGGACGGTGTTTTTGGAGTCCGCCCGCATCGCTCCGGGCGGCGGCGGTCGTTTCTCAAGCCGCCGGGGCGACCGTCAGCCCCACGGCCAGCGCAGGTTCAGCCGGTTCTGCGGCCGGGGCGTGAACCAGCTCGGCGCCGCCGGCGGCGCGCAGTTCTGGCGCATGCCGACGCCTTTCAGGAAGGCCCGGCGCGCCCGACCGGCCTGGATCGCCGCCTGGACCCGACGGCTGTGGCGCTCGGCTCCGGACAGGCGTCGCACCCAGTCCCTGAGCGGAATGAAGTCGGTCGTCTCGTCGCGCACGGCCTCGACGGCCGCGTCGGCCAACGCCTCGACCGCCTGCTGGCTAAGGCCCGCGCGCGGCCGCGGCGGCTCGTCCTGATCCGGACCCAGCGCCTCGTTCAGATGACGCACCTGCAGGGCGATGGCCATGCAGGTCTCCATGCCGTTCTGCGAGTACGGATTGGCGAGAGCCTGGATCAGAACCGGCGGAATCGCGTCCTGCCGGAGGTTCAGATCCTCCAGCGGCTGAAGCGCCGCATCGCCCAGCCCGCGCCCGAAACGGCCTGCCGTCCCATTGCTCGCGCAACCGGCCGCAAGAGCCGCAACGGCCGAAATAGCAAGGAGGGAGGCGACGGTCTTCATGTCGGTCTTCTAGCGCAGTGACACGACAAGTCGAAGCCCACGCTTGACCCGGCGCTCCGAATGAATAGAACGCCCCCTCGCGTGCGTCCTTAGCTCAGTTGGTTAGAGCATCTGACTTTTAATCAGAGGGTCCTCGGTTCGAGCCCGAGAGGACGTACCATTTCTCCCCGCCAGTTCGGTTGACCCCGCCTTAACCCGGCGCGCCTAACCCTGCTCGCTGGAGGGGACGATGAGTCAGCCGAACAACTACGCGCTCGTTGGCGACATTCGCGCCAAGGAACTCGTGACGCGCCTCCTGCTCGGGGTCTTCCTCGGCGGCGTGGCCATGCTGCTGACCCCAGGCCCCTTCCCCCTGATCTGGTTTGGCGTGATGTGCATCTCGCAGGTGCTGGACCGCTGGGCCTTCCTGCCGGTCCGAAAGGCGCCCGATCAGGACCCCAGCGCGAGCCAGAAGGCCATCTGCATCGCCAGCGCGGCGCTGAACACTGCCGTCTATTCGGCCATTTCTGCTTACTGCTGGCTGACCGCGGGCGGCGCTGGCCAGGCCTTCGCATTCACCGCCATGGCGGGCGGGCTGCTGCATGTCAGCCTGCACATGTATCACGCCAGGCCCGTGCTCGTGGCGGCCGCCCTGCCCCATGCAACCTACTTCCTGGCACTTCCGGTCTATACCATCCTGGCCCGGGGGCTGCCCTGGGAGCCCGCGGTCGCGATCTTCGCCGCGCAGCTTCTCTATATCGCACACCTGGTCACCGCCGTGCGCCAGTCCTCGGCCCACACGCAGGCGCTTTACGCCGCCAACGACAAGGCCCTCGCCGCCCAGCGCCAGGCTGAGGCCGCCTCCGCCGCCAAGTCCGACTTCCTGGCCGTCATCAGCCATGAGATCCGCACCCCGATGAACGCGGTCATCTCGGCCGGCCACCTGTTGCGCCGGACGCGTCTGAGCCGCGAGCAGGCTGAACCGGTCGAGATGCTGCTCAACGCCGGCGATGTGTTGATGGGCCTGCTCAACGACGTGCTGGATGTCTCCAAGATCGAGGCTGGCAAGATGGAGCTCGAGGTCGCCGACTTCGATCTCGAGGACCGCCTGATCGGCCTGGCCCGTCTCTGGGGGGCCAAGGCCGAGGAAAAGGGCGTGGACATGCGCCTGGACCTGTCCGGAGACCTGCCGCGCCGTATCCGCACCGACCCGCTTCGTTTCCAGCAGATCCTCGCGAACCTGCTGTCGAACGCCGTGAAGTTCACGGATCGCGGCGAAGTCACCCTTGCCGGCGGTCTCGACGGCGGGACCCTCTGGTTCGAGGTGCGCGACACCGGCTGTGGCGTCCCCGCCGATATGGCCGAGCGGCTCTTCGGCCATTTCGAACAGGCCGACGCCAAGACCACCCGGCGCTATGGCGGCACCGGGCTCGGACTGGCCATCAGCCGCCGTCTGGCACAGCTGCTGGGCGGCGATCTGCGTCTGCTGCCTCAGGCGGGCCCCGGCGCCACCTTCCGGTTCGAGACCCCGCTCTCGACCGCGACCGGCGCGGCGCCGGTCTCCAGCCTTCGGACCGAGCCGGAGCGCGTCGGGGACGCGCGCCGCGTGCTCGTCGCTGAGGACCACGAGGTCAACCGGCGCATCCTGTCCCTCATGCTGGAGCCCGCCGGCTACGATCTGACCTTCGCCGTCAACGGTCAGGAAGCCCTCGAGATCGCGTCGGTCGAGACCTTTGATGCGATCTTGATGGATATGCAGATGCCCATCATGGACGGCCTGCAGGCCGCCGGCCTGATCCGCGCCAGACAGGGGCCGAACCGCGAAACCCCCATCATCGCCCTGACGGCCAACGCGATGGACCACCACAAGGCGGCCTGGAAGGTGGTGGGGGTCGCCGACTTCCTGACCAAGCCGATCCATCCCGAGAGCCTTTTCGCCGCCCTGGGCCGTGGCGTCGAGACCTCTCGCGCGGCTCGCGCCGCCTGAGAGGCGCGGCTCTGAGGCCTTTCTTCCGCCGCCGGTTTCAGGCTAGATCGGCGCAAAGCCAATCCGGAAGACATCGATGCGAATTCGCCTGCCCCTCCTGCTCGTGACCTTCGGCGCCGGCATCGCGCTGGGCGCCTGCGAAATTCAGACGACCGACTCCGTCGACGAGGCCCCGCCCCCGCCCCCGGTCGAGGCGCCGGCCGCCGAGGATGTCGCCGCAGAGGCCGCCGCCGAGGCGCCGACCGAACCGGCCCAGCAACCCGCCCCGCCGCCGTCCGACACCGGCGACATGGGCGAGGCCCGGCCGAGCGAGGAAAGCGTTCAGCCGGACAGCGAAACGGTCTTCTACTAGAACCCTGGCCTGAACTCGGAGCGCCCGATGCGCTGGACCCCGGTCATCATCGCCATCGCCACGCTCGCTGTAGCCGCGTGCCAGCCGTCGGCGGAGGACACCGAAGCCGACTTCACCTCAGGCCCCGCGCCCGAAGCCCCGCCTGCTGATGATGGGCCCGACGGCGCGACCGACGCCCAGGACGCAGGCTCTGACGCCTCGGCGGAGCCTGCCCAGCAGTCCGCGCCACCACCGGCCGAGACAGGGGACATGGGCGATGCGCAATCCAGCGCAGAAAGCGTGGAACCAGATAGCCCCACGATGTTTCAATAGTCAGTCGTCCAAACTGGCTCGCGCCAGCGCTGGCTGACGCCTGATCGAGGGGATCTGAGTGCCGTACCGTCCGCTTCTGCCTCTCGCCGCTGTAGCGGCGAGCCTGTGGGCGACGGCCGCTCTGGCGGAGCCCCGCGCGCAGGTCCAGGGCGAGCTCGACGAAGCTCTGCGCGAACGGATCGAGGAAGCCGTCGGTGACGTCGACGAAGCTCCGGCCAATCGCTTCCAGGCCCGACGCCGCGCCCAGGCGGCCGCCGAGAACGCAATGGCTGTGCTGCGCTCCGAAGGCTACTACGGCGCCACGATCGAGGATGACGTCCAGGGCGACACGCCGCCGATCCCGGTGATCATCGTCACGCCGGGCCCGCAGTTCCTGGTCTCCGAACCCCGAATCGAATGGATTGCACCCGCACCGGACGCCCAGACTCTTTCCGAAGCCCAGTCCGTGCTGGGCCTCGCACCCGGCGAGGCCGGGCGCGCGGCCGATGTTCTCGCCGCTGAGGGCCGGGTCGTCGCCCGCCTCTCCGAGCTGGGATATCCGGATGCGGAAGCAGGCCAGCGGCGGGTCGTGGTGGATCACGCCGCCACCACGCTCCAGCCCACTTTTCGCATCCTCGCCGGGCCGGCTGTCCAGCTCGACGGGGTCATCCTGCAGACCGAGGGCCGGACCAGCCGCGACTGGGTGGAATATCTGACGCCCTGGAGCGACGGCGACCGCTATCGGCCCGAGGACGTGGCCGAGCTGGAACGCCGCCTGCTTGAAACCAACGTCTACGACAGCGTCTCGGTGGCGTTGGCGCCTGCCGACCAGACCACGCCCGAGGGCCTTCGCCCGGTCGTTGTCTCGCTCAGCGACCAGCCAAGGCGCGTGCTGGAAGCCGGCGCCGGCTATTCGACGTCCGAAGGCGTGGGCGTCGACGCGGTCTGGACCTGGCGCAACCGGTTCGGCCGCGCCGACACGCTTCGCTTTGACGTCCGCCTTGCGGAGATCGACAGCCGCATCGGCGCCGAACTGAGTCTGCCGCACTGGCAGCGCCCCGGCCGCACGCTCGTGATGGGCGTCTACGCCCTGGACGAGGACACCCGGGCCTACGACCGCCGCGTCGGCGGCGCCAGCATCGCGGTCCGTCAACGCATCCGCGAGACCTCCTACGTCTCGCTGGGCGCCGCGATCGAAGGCGGCGAATACGGCGAACTGGACATCAACGACCTGACCCTGCCGCTGACGCCGATCGAGCGGAACCTCGGCATCCTGACGCTGACCGGCTCCGGCTACATGGACTACAGCGACGACCCGCTGGATCCCTCTCGCGGCTGGCGGATCAGCGCCGACGTTCAGCCCACCGCCGTGACCGGCGACGGCTCTTTCTTCTTCCTGCGCGCCACGGCGCAGGGGTCGATCTATGTGCCGATCGAGGATGATGCGCGCACGATCGTGGCCGGTCGGGTCCGCTTCGGCTCGATCACGGGCGCCTCCGGCAATGACGTCCCGTCCGACCGACGCTTCTATTCGGGTGGCGGCGGCTCCGTGCGCGGCTTTGATTATCAGGGCGTGGGGCCGCAGTTCGAGGACGGGACGCCGGTGGGCGGGTCATCCCTGTTCGAGGCAAGTCTTGAAGTTCGCCGCCGAAACATCTGGCGTGACCTCGGGGCAGTCGTCTTCCTGGATGCCGGCTCGGTCGGCGCCGAGGCGACGCCGGACTTCTCCGACATTCGCTACGCGGTCGGCGCGGGCCTGCGATACGACCTGCCTTTCGGGCCGATCCGCGCCGACGTCGCCATTCCGCTCGACAAGCGGGAAAGCGACCCGGACTTCCAGATCTACATCAGCATCGGCCAGGCGTTTTGAGCCGGCGTCGCAAATCCCCGCCTCCGCCTGAGCCGGAGACGCCCGAGGCCGTGCCCGAAACACCTGCGCAGGCGGAACGCCGCCGCCGCGGCATTCTCGGCTGGACCCTCATCGTCGTGATGGCCCTATCGGTGCTGGCCGTGGTGCTCGTTGGCGCGGGCCGTCTTGCCGTCCTCACCCCAGCCGGTCGGGAACTCGTCCTGGGCTTTGTCGCCGGCAAGAAGATCGGCCGCTACGGTCGGATCAATGTCGAGGGCCTGTCCGGAGACCTCTGGAACGACTTCACGCTGGAGCGTGTGACCATCACTGATCGGCAAGGTGTTTGGCTGGAGGCCGAAAACGTCCGGATCGACTGGTCCTATCTGCCGCTCATCCTGCGCCGTTTCCATGCCGACACCATTGAAGCCGACGTCATCCGGCTCGTCCGGCGGCCGATCCTGGAACCGGATGTGACGCCGCCGGGGCCCCAGCCGCTGACCATCGACATCGACCGCCTTGAGAGCCGTGTTGAGTTCCTCGAGGGCTTCTCCGAGGAATACGGCCGCTGGAACCTCTCGGGCGACGTCAGGTTGGACCGCGGCGGGCGCAAGGAGGCTGTGGTCCAGGCCTTCAGCGTCTCGCGGCCCGGCGACTACCTGCGCATCCGCTTCAACACCGGCTCGGACGGAGCCCTTCTCGGTTCGCGCCTGATGGCGCGCGCCCACGAGGCCGAGGGCGGCCCGATCGCCGGCGCTTTCGGCTATTCGCCAGACCAGCCGTTCGACCTGAACATCAACATTCGCGAGAACGCCTTCGACGCCCTCATGCGAACCGGAGACTACCTGCCGTTGCAGGCCCGGGGGCGCTTCGATGAGCAGGGCGGGCGCGGCGGCGGTTACATCCGGTTCGCCGGATCCGACCTGCTGACGCCGTTCGCGGATCGGCTGGGCCCCGAGGTGCGATTTGGAATCGGCCTGAGGCCGGTGCCCGACCGGCCGAACCGGTTCGGAATGGGTTGGGTCGTCCAGGCCGACAATATTGCCGTGCGTGCGACCGGCGCCGTGACGGGCGAAGGCGACACCGTCGGCGACGGCATCCGGCTCGTGGTCAGCACACCGTCCGTCACGCGGCTGGTCGGCCAGGACATCGCCGGCGCGGGCCGTCTCGAAGGACTTTGGCGCGGCGGGCGCAACCGCTGGGCCTTCGAAGGCAACGCCGCGGTCGAACAGGCCGGCCTGGGGGGCTACCGACTCCAGCGACTGTCGGGTCCGATAGAGCTAGAAGCCCGCGGCGCCGTCTACAACTTCGAGGGCGACCTCACAGGTCAGGGCGGATCTGGCGACGGCCTGCTCGCCTCGCTGATCGGCTCACGCCCCAGGGCGCTGATCCGGGCAAGCCGCCTGGCCGATTCCCGGCTCCTGATCCGACGCTTCGACCTTGATGGCGCCGCGCTCGATGTGACGGCCCAAGGGGTGCGCGGTCTGAGCGGTGCGCTGACCGCCGAGGGGTCCGCCGTCGTGACCGATGTCTCGCGCCTGCGCCGTCAGGCGCGCGGAGCCCTGGCGCTCGATTTCTCCGCCTCGCAACGCAGTGATGCGCCCTGGTCCCTGCGCTTCACGGCCGACGGTCGCGGCTTGCGGACCGGCTGGGCCGAACTCGACCGGTTGCTGGGAGCTTCGCCGCGGTTGGTGGGTGCGGGCCTCATCGGCGACGGCCGCATCGCCATAAGCCGCGCGGACCTGTCCGGTACGGCGGGGCGCATGAGCGCTCAGGGCCTGATCGGACTGGGAGGAGGCGATGTTCGCTTGGCGCTCGACTGGAACGCGCGCGGGCCCTTCGGGATCGGGCCTGTGGAAATTGGCGGCGCGATGACTGGCGAAGGCGCCCTGACCGGTACGCTCACCCGTCCGGTGCTCGACCTGACCGCAGACTTCGCCGCCGTCGAGGCCGGCCCGCTAAGCCTGACCAATACGAACCTGATCCTGACTTTCCGTCGCGGGCCCGATGCCTCCGATGGCCGCGTGACCATCACGGGTGATAGCGCCTATGGACCCGCACGCGCCTATTCTCTTTTCCGCATCGCCGATGACGGGGTGCGGCTCACCGACATGGATATCAACGCCGGCGGCGTCGTAGCCCGCGGTGACCTCGCTTTGCGCGGCTCGTCGCCCTCCAGCGCGGACCTCACCTTCGAAGCCCGGCCGGGCGCCTTCCTCGCAGCAGGCACAGCCTCGGGCGTCGTTCGCCTCACCGAAGGATCGAGTGATGCCTTGGCGCTCGTCGACGTAACCGGCCGGGGGGTGCGGTTCGCCGGGTCGTCCTACGTCATCCGAACCCTGCGTCTGCAGGGCGAGGGCACCCTCGCCCGCCTGCCTTTCACGCTCCAGACCGATGTGGGTGGGACATTCCCGGCCTCCTTCCAGGGATCCGGCGTTTATTCCCGCACGGGTCGGGCCCAGACGATCACCCTCGAGGGCGGCGGGCGGGTCCGCGAGGTCGCCTATGATACGCGCTCCCCCGCGATCATCGCCCTGGCCGCCGATGGTCGCGTCGCCCGCCTCGACCTCGCCGTCGGCGGGGGCGTGCTGGAAGGCGAACTTCGCCAGGACGACGCCGGCGCCGCCATTCGCGCCACCCTGACCGGCGTCGACCTGCGCACGATCTCACCCGACCTGTTGGGCCGCGTGACCGCCGACGTAGACCTGCGCGGCACAGGCGCCACGCTGGACGGGACCGTCACCGCCCGCCTGCAGGACGCCCGTAGCCGCGACGCCGACGCCGACATGGACATCGACGCCTTCATCCAGGCCAACCTGCGTGGTGACCGGATGCTGGTCGAGGCCGAAGCCTCCGACGCCGGCGGCGTCCAGTCTCGCGCGCGCCTCGACCTGCCGGTCGAATCCAGCGCAGCCCCGCTGCGGCTTGCGGTAAACCGAAACGAGCGCATGTCCGGCGAGGTCACCCTGCAAGGTCAGATCCGCTCGATCTGGGACCTGTTGCTGGGCGGAGAACGCAGCCTGTCCGGTATCGTGGATGGACGCGCCAGCCTGTCCGGCTCGATCAACGACCCCCGTGCCGACGGCTACCTAAACATCACCCAGGGCCGGTTCGAGGACGGTGGCACAGGCGTTGTCCTCAACGACCTGACCATGCGCACGCGCTTCGACGCCGAGACCGCCCGCGTCCTTGCCTTCGAGGCAAACGACGGCTCGGGCGAAGACGCCGGCCGGCTGACCGGACAGGGCAGCCTCGGTCTGCGGACAGGTTCGGGCTCCAACTTCACCCTGATGCTGTCGAACTTCCGGGTCATCCAGACCGATCTGGCGACCGCGCGGGCCTCGGGCCCAATCCGGGTCGAACGCGACGCCGAGGGAGCCATATCGCTGTCGGGCCAGCTCAATGTGTCCGAGGCCGTCATCTCGGCCGAGGACCTGCCTAACACCGGGGATATCGTCGAACTCGACGTCATCGAGATCAACCGCCCGGGCGGCCTTGAGGACGAAGTCGAGGAATCAGCTGACGAACGCGCGGCGCGCCGGTCGCGCTCGGCCTTCAACCTGGATGTTCGACTGAACTCCAATGGCGGCGGCGTCTTCGTCGAAGGCCGCGGCCTGGACGTGGAACTGGCGCTCAACGCGCACGTCACGGGCTCACTGAGCGATCCGGTGCTGTCGGGCAATGCGCGGGTGATCCGCGGCGACTACCAGTTCGGCGGCCGACGCTTCGCCTTCGAGCGTGGCGGCACCATCACCCTGTCGACCGAAGCCGAGAGCATCCGCCTCAACCTGACCGCCGTGCGCGAGGACCCGGCCCTGACGGCGCGCATCCGTGTTACCGGCACGGCCGCCCGCCCGGTCATCACCTTGACCTCGGAGCCGCAGCTGCCGCAGGACGAAATTCTGTCACAGGTCCTCTTCGGTCGCTCCGCGTCGCAGCTTTCGCCCGTTGAGGCCGCGCAACTGGCCTCGAGCATCGCCGCGCTCGCGGGCGGCGGCGGTTTCGACGTGGTCGGTAACCTTCGCGAGTTCGCCGGCCTCGATCGCCTGTCCTTCGGCGGCGACGCCTCGGGCCTGACGGTCGCGGGCGGCAAATACATTGGCGACGACCTCTATTTCGAGATCATCGGCGGTGGAGAGGAAGGCGGGGCGGTCCAGGTCGAATGGCGCGCCCGGCGCAATCTGTCGGTCGTGTCACGTGTCGGCGGCGACGGTGACGCGCGCCTTTACGTCCGTTGGCGCCGAACCTCTCGTGATGAAGAGCGCGCGCGGGTGGAACAAGCCGACTAGCCGGGCTACACCCGCCCCATGCAAATTCTGGCGCAAGACCGGGAAGCGCTCGACCGCGTGGCGGAACGTGGGGGGGAGATCGTCGACCGGGCCGTGGCCTGGTGCGCCATCAACTCCGGCAGCCGCAACATCGAGGGCCTGACCGAACAGCTCGAGGTGCTGGCCGTCGAGGCCGCGCGCACCCTTCCCTGCAAGATCGAGCGCGTGGCATTGGCTGACAGTTCGGAGGTCGGTGACGATGGGCTGGTGCGCAAACAGCCGCATCCTCCGGCCCTGCGCCTGACCATGCGGCCAGAGGCGCCGACCCAGGTCGTCATGACGGGCCACTACGATACCGTTTATCCGCCTTCCAGTCCGTTCCAGACCGTCAATCGCCGCAGCGACGGCGCCCTGCATGGCCCCGGCATCGCCGACATGAAGGGCGGCATCAGCGTTATCCTGGCCGCGCTGGAAGCCTTCGAGACCCATCCCGAGCGCGACTCGGTCGGCTGGTCGGTCCTGATCTCGCCCGACGAGGAAATCGGCTCCCTGGCGTCCGCCCCCATCCTCGCCGAGCTCGGCAAGCGCGGACATCTCGGCCTGACGTTCGAGCCCGCCATGCCCGACGGCTCCCTGGCCTCGTCGCGCAAGGGCTCGGCCAACTGGCATCTCGTGGTGCAAGGCAAGTCCGCCCACGCGGGCCGCGCCTTCGATGAAGGCCGTAACGCCATCGCTGGGGCCGCCAAGATTGGCTGGGCGCTCCACGCCCTGAACGGACAGCGCGAGGGTGTGACCATCAACGTCGCCCGCATCGCCGGCGGCGCGCCCCTGAACGTCGTGCCCGACGTCGCCGTCGTCCGCTTCAATGCCCGCGTGCCCGACAAGGCCGCCGCGGACTGGACCGAGGCGGCCGTCAACGAAATCCTGCTCGACACGCCGTTCGAGGGACTTTCCCTGCATCTGCACGGCGGCTTCACCCGCCCGCCCAAACCGATCGACGCCTCGCAGCAGGTGCTGATGAACGCCGTGACCGAAGCCGGTCAGCTGCTCGGCCAGACCATCGGCTGGAAACCGTCCGGCGGTGTCTGCGAGGGCAACAACCTGCATGCCGCAGGCCTGCCCAACATCGACACCCTGGGGGTGCGCGGCGGCGATATCCATTCCGAGGCCGAGTTTGCCTGGCCCGAAAGCTTCGTCGAGCGCGCCCAGCTCGCCACCCTCATTCTCACCAAGGTCGCGACCGGCGACATCGACGCCCAGGCTCTCAAGCGCTTGCGTCTGGAGACCCTCTGATGCTCGTCGTTCGCCCCGCCGGTCCCGCCGATTACGATTCCCTCATGGAGCTGGCCAAGGCCTCCGGCCCCGGCTTCACCAGCCTGCCCGAGGACGAGCCCACGCTTCGCCGGCGCCTCGACGTCTCGGCCGGCAGCTTTGGCGAGACCCTCGCCGAGACCGACCGCTGGTACGTCCTGATGATGGAGGAGACCGACACCGGCCAGGTGGTCGGCCTCGCCGGGGTGAAGGCCGCCGTCGGCCTGAAGCGCCCCTTCGCCTCGTTCCGGCGCATGACCTTCTCGCATTATCACGCATCCGAGGAGGCCGGCTCACACCGCAACGACCAGTCGTGCCTGATGTTCGTCAATGAGTGCCGCGGCTGGTCCGAGGTCGGCTCCCTGTTCCTCAAGCCGGACAAGCGCATCGGCGGCGCGGGCGCGCTTCTGGCCCGGTCCCGCTACATGCTGATCGGGACGCGGCCCGAGCTCTTCAACAACTGGGTGCTGGCCGAACTGCGCGGCGTCTTCGACGCCGACAACAAGTCGCCGTTCTGGGAGCACGTCACGTCGAAGTTCTTCGGCATGGACTTCGAATCCGCCGACGAGTTGTCCGGCAAGGGCGACGGCCAGTTCATCTTCGACCTGGCGCCCCACCACCCCCTCTACGAGAGCCTCATGCATCCCGACGCTCGCGCCGCCATCGGCGAGGTGTTCGAGGAAGGCCGCCCGGCCCGCAAGCTGCTCGAACGGGAAGGTTTCCAGGCGATCGGGCTGGTCGACGTCTTCGACGCCGGGCCCACCATGGCCTGCCAGCGCGACGCTATCCGCACCGTGCGCGAGGCCCGTGTGACCAGGGCCATCGTGACGAAGGACGTCGAAGGCGACCCGCATCTTCTTTCGACCACCACCCTCGACGGATTCCGGGCCACGCGCGCCATCGCCGAGCCCGTGGCGGGCGGCATCGAAATCTCGGAAGAGACTGCCGACGCCCTACGCCTGAAGACCGGCGATCCCATCCGCGCCTGTACATGAGCCTGATTTGACCCGCTTCTCCTCCATTGACCCGGCCACCGGCGAAACCGTCTGGGAAGGCCCCGAGGCGACGCCCGCCGAGGTCGCGGCGGCCGTCGAGCGCGCCCGTGCGGCCTTCGACGGCTGGGCCGACCGGTCGCGTCAGGACCGGATCGACGCCGCCAAACGCTATCAGGCCGCCCTGAAGGCCCGCGCGCCGCAGATCGCCGAGACCATTTCCCGCGAGACCGGCAAGGCCCTCTGGGAGACCACGGCCGAACTGGCGGCCATGCAGGGCAAGGTCGACATCTCCATCCGCGCCTATGACGAGCGCACCGGCG
>CAMLNT010000040.1 GCA_946481425.1 uncultured Brevundimonas sp. | reverse complement strand
GGTAACGCCCGCCCGGGGTGACCCGAGGGATAGCGCCACAGAAAGCAAACCGCCCGTTCGCGGGTAAGGGTGAAAGGGTGGGGTAAGAGCCCACCGCGGGCCTGGCGACAGGACCGGCATGGCAAGCCCCGCCTGGAGCAAGACCGAATAGGGACACCGCGCGGCTTCGGCCGCAGGGCTCGCCGGCCCGAGGTGTCCGGGTAGGTCGCGAGAACCGCCCAGCAATGGGCGGTCCAGAGGAATGACCGTCACCCGCTTGCGGGGACAGAACCCGGCTTACAGGCCGTCTGACATTTTCCCCATCGTCACCCCGGACGAGCCCGATGGGCGTCAATCCGAGGCCTGAGCGCAGCGGCGCTGGCGAGCCTGGGTCCCGGCGCGGTGCGCCGCGCCCTTCCGCCGGAATGACCGGAAGATCACGGTTCCGCTTTCGTTCCTGCCGTTACTCAGCGTGATCAGATATACTTGATTCTGACCTTCTGGAGTCAGTGAGTGTCATTGCATCCCACATAGGATCATGGTAACCCAAATGCTAAGAACCGGGAGGGGCTGCGGGATCGTCCCGTGGAGCTTGGTTCGGGGAAAGGGGCGGGCCACGGAAGGGCTCGAAGGGCGCGCGGGTGTTTCTCTCGACCTATGAGAAGCCGCTGGACGCCAAGAGGCGCTTCGTCACGCCTGCCGACTACCGCAATCCAGAGGACGGTTCGCACGAGGCGCTGTTCGTCTTTCCGTGCCTGTCCGAGCCCTGCCTGGAGGCAGGCGGCGTAAATCTGCGCAAGCAGTATGAGGCGATGGCGCTGCAGCTGCCGTTCGCGCACGAGACCCGCAAGGCGATCTCGTTGAAGGTCTTCGCCCAGTCCAAGACCCTGTCCTACGACACCGCCGGTCGGATCACCCTGCCGGACTGGATGTGTGAGCCGTTCGGCCTGAAGGACGAGGTGGTGCTGGTCGGGATGATGGACCGGTTCCTGATCTGGTCGCCGGAAGCCTATCGCCCCTGGGCCGAGCGGATGAACGCCGTGGCCGGCGCTGGAGCCGCTGAACTGGCCAATGTCGAATATGCGAAGCTGACCGGAGGCGGTGAATGAGCCCGCATCTGTCGGTGATGCTGAACGAGGTGCTCGCCGCAGCCGATCCGAAGCCGGGTGATCTGGTCATCGACGGGACCTTCGGCGCTGGCGGCTACACGCGGGCCTTCCTGCAGGCGGGCTGTGAAGTGATCGGGCTGGACCGCGATCCGACCGTCCAGCCGCACGCCGACCGGCTGTCGGCGGAATATCCCGAGACCTTCCGTCTGATCCGCCGCCGCTTCTCCGAGATGGCCGAAGCCCTGGCCGAGGTCGGGCCTTCGTCTTGCGACATCGTTGTGCTGGATATCGGCGTATCGTCGATGCAGCTGGACCAGGCCGAGCGCGGCTTCTCGTTCATGCGGGACGGTCCGCTGGACATGCGCATGTCCGACGAGGGCCCGACGGCGGCCGATCTGGTCAATACGCTCGACCACGGCCCGCTGGCGCATCTGATCAAGGAATACGGCGAGGAGCGCGAGTCCGGCCGGATCGCCTCGGCCATCCTGCGCCGCCGCGTCGAACAGCCCTTCAATCGCACCCTCGATCTGGCCGAGGTCATCGAGCGGGCGCTTGGCGGCCGCCGCGGCGCGCCTATCCATCCCGCGACCCGGACCTTCCAGGCGCTGCGCATCGCCGTGAACGACGAGCTGGGGGAGCTGGCCGAGGGTCTGGCCGCCGCCGAGCAGGTCCTGAAGCCCGGCGGGCGTCTGGTCGTCGTGACCTTCCACTCGCTGGAAGACCGCATGGTCAAACGCTTCCTCAATGAGCGCGCCGGCAAGGGCGGGGGCGGCTCGCGCCACCTCCCGCCGCAAGCCGTCGTCGCCCGGCCCAGCTTCACCCTCATCGGCAAGGGCCTCGTCGAAGCCTCCGAAGCGGAAGCGAAAGACAATCCCCGCGCCCGGTCGGCCAAGCTTCGCGCCGCGATCCGCACCGACGCGCCGGTCTGGAGGGCGGCCGCATGACCGAGATGATGCGCCTGCGCCGCAGCCGGGTCCGGATGTTCGAGATCAGCGCCTTCGTCTGTCTCGTGGCCCTGGTGGCCTGGGTTTATATGGCCAAGGCTACGGGCGCCGACGAGCGTGCCACCATCCGTGACATCGAGAGCGACATCCGCAGCGAACAGCGGGCGATCCGCCAGCTTCGCGCCGAGGCCGCCCATCTCGAGCGCCCGTCGCGCCTGGAAGAGCTGGTCCGGACCCATACGGACCTCGCGCCTGTGGAGCCTGTCCACGAAACGCGGCCCGAGAATCTCGGCGCGATAGCGACTCACGACGAATCTTCCGAGGGAGAGGTTCAGCCATGAGCCTCATCGACCTCGGAAGACGCATCCTGCCGCGCCCCAGCGCCCGTGGTCTGGCTGACTGGATCCAGAGCCTGGAGCATGCCTTCGAAAAGGCCCGCGCCGACGGCCGGATCGAGAACGATACCCGCTTCCGCATGAAGATGGTCGCGGGCGTCTTCACCCTCATCTTCGTCGTGCTGATGCTCGGAGCGACCAAGGCGGCCCTTTTCTCGGGCCTGTCCGGCGCACGCTCGGGACCCGGCGTTATGGCGGTTCAACGCGGCGATCTGACGGACCGCAACGGCCTGCTGATGGCGACCAACCTGCCGCACTTCCGGCTGGTCATCGAGCCGACCGAAACCGTGGACCGCGCCTTCGTGCAGCAGCAGGTCCTCGCGGCGCTGCCGGACATGCCGCGCACGAGCCGTCGTCGGCTGGCCCGCATCCTATCGGGCGAGGAGCGGGGCTTCATCATCGGCGGCCTGACCGCCGAGGAGCGCCAGCGCGTCCACGATCTCGCCCTGGGCGGGCTCTATTTCGAAGAGGAAGACGCGCGGGTCTATCCGCTGAGCGACCTCGGCGCCCACGTCATCGGCTTCGCCAACCAGGAAGGTGACGGCGCCTCGGGCTTCGAGGCCGCCTTCAACCAGCAAATCCGCGACGCCGGCCAGAACGGCGCTGCGGTCGCCCTCTCGATCGACCTCCGCGTTCAGGGCGCGCTCGAGAACGAGCTTGAGGCGATCGCCGCCGACCAGCAGGTCATCGGGGCTGTCGGGGTCGTGACGAACATCCGCACCGGCGAGGTGCTGGGCATGGCGTCCTACCCGGACTTCGATCCGAACAACCGCGACGGCGTGGCGGCGACCAACTTCATCAACCGGGCCGCGGGTCAGGTCTGGGAGATGGGCTCGACCTTCAAGATCTTCTCGGTCGCGGCCGGTCTGGATTCGGGCGCGGTTCGCCCCGACAGCGTCATCGACGCCGCCGGCGGCCTGCGCCTCGGAAGCCGTGTCATCAATGACTTCCACGCCGCCAACCGCGCCATGACGGTCGAGGAAGTCTTCACCCACTCGTCCAACATCGGCACCAGCCGGATCGCCGCCCTGATGGGGGGCGAGGTGATGCAGTCGTACTATGACGAGTTCGGCCTGCTGGATCGGCTCCAGATCGGGCTGTCGGAATCGACCGCGCCGCTGATCCCGGGCCGATGGGACGCCAACACCATCGCCTCGGCCTCGTTCGGCCACGCCATGGCGGTGACGCCGCTGCAGGTCGCCGCCGGCGTCGGCGCGATCATGAATGGCGGGGAGTATGTGCCCCTGACCCTGCGGCCGGTGACCGACCGCTCGACCATTCGCGGCCACCGGGTCGTCTCGCCCCAGACATCGCTGCAGATGCTGCGCCTGATGCGCCTGAACGTGACGTCCGGTTCCGGGCGCCGCGCGGATATCGAGGGCTTCTCGGTCGGCGGGAAGACGGGCACCGCCGAGAAGTACACCAACGGCCGCCCGGACCGGACCCGGGTCGTCTCCTCCTTCGTCTCGGTCTTCCCGACCGATGGCCCGCTGACCCAGGACCGCTACCTGGTGCTGATCCTGCTGGATGAGCCGCGCGGCTCAGAGGCCTCGGGCGGCGCGCGCACGGCTGGCTTCACCGCGGCGCCGGCCGTGGGCCGCGTGATCCGCCGCATCGGGCCGTTCCTGGGCGTGCGCCGCCAGCGCACCGGCGAACTCACCGCCGAACACCTTCAGCCGCTGTCCGAAGACGGCGCAGCGGTCGGGAGCGTTCGATGAAGGCGCTCCGCCTGTCCGACATCGTGCGCCGTGACGTCGCCTCAGACCCGGTGATCACCGGCGTTACGTCCGACAGCCGTCGGGTGGGCGAGGGGACGCTGTTCGCGGCCCTGCCGGGAGCCAGGGCCGACGGCCGCGCCTTCATTCCGCAGGCCCTGTCGCAGGGCGCCGCGGCGATCCTTGCGCCCGCCGACACGCCCGAAGACGCGGCGCCCCTGCTGGTCAAGTCGGGTGACGTGCGCCGCGCCTACGCCCTGGCGGCGCGGGCCTTCTACGGCGCCCAGCCGAAGACCTGCGTGGCGGTCACAGGCACCAACGGAAAAACATCCGTCGCGGCCTTCTGCCGCCAGATCTGGACGAAGCTGGGCCATCACGCCGCCAGCATGGGCACGCTGGGCGTGACGGCTGGCGACGAGGTCCTGACGGGTCCGGGCCTGACGAGCCCCGACGCCGCCGACGCGGCGAGGATGCTGGCCGACCTGGCGGCCCGGGGCGTGACCCACCTCGCGCTTGAGGCGTCGTCTCACGGTCTGGACCAGCGCCGGCTCGACGGCGTGAACCTCGCGGCGGCCGGCTTCACCAACCTGACCCAGGACCATCTCGACTATCACGACGGCATGGACAGCTACCGCGACGCCAAGCTGCGGCTGTTCGACACCTTGCTGCCCCGCGGACGCACGGCGGTGCTGAACGCGGATTCAGACGCCTACAATGCGTTCGCCGGCGCCGGCATCATGGCTGGCCTCGGTGTCATGGCCGTGGGCGAGCGGGGCCGGGACCTGACGTTGGTGGGCCGCAAGGCGACGCCGGAGGGCCAGCGGCTGACCATCGAGACCCGCGACGGCCGCCACGAGGTGCTGCTGCCGCTGGCGGGCGCTTTCCAGGTCGAGAATGCGCTGGTGGCCGCGGGCCTTTGCGTCGCCGCGGGCGACGCGGTCGAACAGGTCATCGCGGCGCTGGAAGACATCAAGGGCGCCGCCGGGCGGCTTCAGCGTGTCGGAACGACGGCGTCGGGCGGCGAGGCCTATGTCGATTATGCGCACACGCCCGATGGCCTGAAGACAGTGCTTGAAGCCCTGCGGCCGCACGCGCGCGGCAAGCTGGTGGTCGTCTTTGGCGCCGGAGGCGACCGGGACCGGTCCAAGCGTGCCCTGATGGGCGAGATCGCCGGTCGCCTGGCTGATGTGGCCGTGGTCACCGATGACAATCCGCGCTCGGAAGAGCCTGGCTCCATTCGGGCCGAGGTCAGGCGCGGCTGCCCCGACGCCCGCGAGATCGGCGATCGGCGGGAAGCGATCCGCTGGGCGGTCGGCCAACTGCAGACGGGGGACGTCCTGATCGTCGCCGGAAAAGGCCACGAACAGGGACAGATCGTCGGCGAAACGGTGTATCCGTTCGACGACGCGACCGAGGTCGCAGAGGCTATCAAGGACGCCCAGTAATGACTTCTCCCCTGTGGACCGCGCGCGAGGTCGCCTTGGCGACCGGCGGTCTGGCCGACGGCGATTTTTCGGCCACCGGGATCACCTTCGACAGCCGCGAGGTTCAGCCGGGCGATCTGTTCGTCGCGCTACGCGGTGACCGGGACGGGCACGACTTCGTGCCGCTGGCGTTCGCGGCCGGCGCGGCCGGCGCGGTCGTCAGCCAGCCGGTGGAGGGTGGGCCGTTCGTGCTGGTTCCCGAAACGCTTCAGGCGCTTGAAGCGCTCGGCGGCGAGGCGCGGGACCGGGCCCCTCAGGTGCGCCGCGGGGCCGTGACCGGCTCGGTCGGCAAGACCAGCGTGACCCAGGCGATCCGCGCAGGCCTCGATCTGGCCGGCCCTGCGCACGGCTCGGTCAAGTCGTTCAACAACCACATCGGGGTGCCCCTGACGTTGGCGCGGATGCCGCGCGAGGTCGAGCGGGCGGTGTTCGAAATCGGCATGAATCACGCCGGCGAGATCGGACCCTTGTCGAGAATGGTCCAGCCGCACGCCGTGTGCATCACGACCGTCGGCCCCGTGCACATCGAGAACTTCCCGGACGGCGAAGAGGGGGTCGCCAAGGCCAAGGCCGAAATTTTCGAGGGCATTGGTCCCGGCGCCGTCGCGGTCCTCAATGGCGACGATAGCTGGTTCGAACTCCTGAAACATCAGGCGCTTGAGCGCGGAGCCCGCGTCGCGGTGTTCGGCTCGGGCGACAATGCCGACGCGCGCCTGCTGGGTTTCGAACCCGATCCGGAAGGGGCCAACGTCAGGGCGCGCATCTGGGGCGAGGAGATCACCTACCGGCTTTCGCAGCCGGGCTTCCACTGGGGCCCGAACAGCCTGGCGACGCTGCTGATGCTCGAGGCGCTGGATGTGCCGATGCAGACGGCGCTGCAGGCCCTGGCCGAGTTCCGGCCGCTGGCCGGTCGGGGCGCCGCGAAGCAGGTCGCGATCCCGGGCGGGTCGTTCCTGCTGATCGACGAGAGCTACAACGCAAATCCGATCTCGATGAAGGCCGGTTTCCGCAGCTTGGGCGCCCGCACCGACGTGACCGGCCGCCGGATCGTGGCCCTGACCGACATGCTGGAGCTGGGCGACCACTCCGAGGCGCTGCACGCGGGCCTGGCCGAAGCGATCGAAAACGCCGGGATCGACCTCGTCTTTACCGCTGGTAAAGCGATGCAGGCTCTGGATCGGGCGCTGCCCGCAGAACGGCGGGGCGGCTGGGCCGCCGACGCGGCCGCGCTGGCGCCCGTCGTCACCGCGGCGGTCAGGCCCGGCGATGTCGTCATGGTCAAGGGATCCAATGGCTCCAGGGCTTCGCTCGTCGCGAAGGCGCTGGCCGACATGGCATCCGGGGAAGGCTGATGTTCTACCTGCTCTATCTCACCTTTTCCGAGTTCGCCCAGGACTACCCGCTGCTGAACCTGCTGCAGTACCAGACGGTGCGCGTGGGCCTGGCCCTGTTCACCGGCCTGTTCGTGGCGATCGGCATGGGCAGCCGCTTCATCGACTGGATGCGCTCCAAGCAGGGTCGTGGCCAGCCGATCCGGACCGACGGTCCTGAAGGCCATCTGCTGACCAAGCAGGGCACGCCGACCATGGGCGGGCTGATGATCCTCGCCGGCGTCTTCGCCGGCACCCTGCTGTGGGCGGACCTGACGAACATCTACGTCTGGGTCGTTCTGCTGGTCACGGCGGCCTACGGCCTGCTCGGCTTCCTGGACGACTACGACAAGGTCACCAAGCAGCACCACGCCGGCCTGACCGGCAAACAGAAGCTTCTGGCGCAGTTCGCCGTGGCCCTGATCGCAGGCGCCATCCTGGTGGCCTTCGCCCCGCCGTCGCCGACCTCGCCGGACCTGCAGACCTCGATCGCCTTCCCCTTCTTCAAGGAAGTGCTGCTGAACCTGGGCTGGTTCTATGTGGCCTTCGCGGCCTTCACGATCGTGGGCTTCTCCAACGCGGTGAACCTGACCGACGGCCTGGACGGACTGGCCATCGTGCCGGTCATGATGGCGGCGGCGGCCTTTGGTGTGATCGCCTATCTGGTCGGCAACTTCGTCTTCGCGGAATACCTGCAGGTCCACCACGCGCCGGGCTCGGGCGAACTGGCCATCTTCCTGGCGGCCATCATCGGGGGCGGCACGGGCTTCCTCTGGTACAACGCCCCCCCGGCCAAGATCTTCATGGGCGACACCGGGTCGCTGGCCCTGGGCGGCGCGCTCGGGTCGGTCGCGGTCGCGACCAAGCACGAGCTGGTGCTGGGCATCGTCGGCGGCCTGTTCGTGATCGAGGCGCTCAGCGTCATGATCCAGATCGGCTACTTCAAGGCGACCGGCAAGCGCATCTTCCTGATGGCGCCCATCCACCACCATTTCGAAAAGCTCGGCTGGGCTGAGTCGACGGTCGTGATCCGCTTCTGGATCGTGGCGGCCATGCTGGCCCTCATCGGCCTGGCCACGCTCAAGCTCCGGTAGATGATCCCCGCGCGCGGCTTTGAGGGCAGGGAGGTCGCCGTCTTCGGCCTCGGCCGTTCGGGCCTGACGGCGGCGCGCGCGCTCAAGGCCGGCGGAGCTACACCCATCCTGTGGGACGACAGCGTCTCGGGCCGCATGCAGGCGGAAGCCGAGGGCTTTGGCGTCGAGGATCTGAGCCAGGCCGACTGGAGCCGGTTCGCGGCCCTCATGCTGGCGCCCGGCGTGCCCCTGACCCATCCGCGTCCGCACTGGACGGTGGTGAAAGCGCACGAGGCCGGGGTGGAGGTGCTGGGCGACATCGAGCTGTTCCAGCGCACGCTCGACAGCCTGCCCGAGGACCAGCGCCCAAAGGTCGTCGCCATCACCGGCACGAACGGCAAGTCGACCACGACGGCCCTGATCGGCTGGGTGCTGAAACAGGCCGGGATCGAGACCCACGTCGGCGGCAATATCGGCATCGGGGTGCTGGCCCTGCCGGAGCCGACGCCGGACGCGGTCTATGTGATCGAGGTGTCGAGCTACCAGCTGGACCTGACCACGCGCTTTGCGCCGGACGTGGCGATCCTGACGAATGTCTCGCCGGATCATCTGGACCGTCACGGCGGCATGGAAGGCTATGTGGCGGCCAAGGCGCGGCTGTTCGCCAATGCGCGCGAAGGCGCCGTCGCCCTGATCGGCACGGACGACGGCTGGGGATTGGAGACCGCGCGCCGCGCTGCCGAGCGCTGGCCGGTCATCTCGGTGAGCACCCGTGAAATCCATGCTGAAGCGCCCGGCGTCCGGCTGTCGGCCGAAGCGGGGATGCTCCACACCTCGACCGGCCCGGTCGATCTGTCGGCGGCTCGATCCCTCCCGGGCCGCCACAACGCCGAAAACGCCGCCTTCGCCTATGCCGCGGCGAGGGCGCTGGGCGTCAGCCACGACCAGGCCGTCGCTGGCCTCATGACCTTCCCCGGCCTCGCCCACCGCATGGAAACCGTAGCCCGGACCGAGCGCGTCCGCTTCGTCAACGACTCCAAGGCCACCAACGCCGACGCGGCGCGACAGGCCCTGTCGAGCTATGACCGGGTCTTCTGGATCGCGGGTGGGCGAGCCAAGGACGGCGGGATCGACAGCCTCGGCGACCTCTTCCCGCGCATTGCCGGCGCCTATCTGATCGGCGAGGCCGCCGAGGACTTCGCCCGCGTTTTGACCGGCACGCCACACGTCGTCTGCGGCGAGATGGACAAGGCGGTCGAACTGGCCGCGCGCGCGGCGGCCGCCACGGGCCGGGACGAGGTCGTCCTGCTCAGCCCGGCCTGCGCCAGTTTCGACCAGTATCCGGACTTCGAGGCGCGCGGGGAGGCCTTCCGGGCCGCCGTGCGCCGCGTGATCGATGAGGGAGTCGTCCCATGACCGCCTATGTTCCGCCCATGGGGCGCGGCGATCGTTCGCCCTTGAGCCACTGGTTCTGGCAGGTTGACAAGCCGATCCTCGTCGCCGTCCTGACTTTGATCATGACCGGCGTGGCGCTGAGCTTTGCCTCGAGCCCGGCCGCGGCCCTGCGCGACGATTCCATCAGCGGGTCCTTCTACTATTCGATCCGCATGATCGTGTTCGCCTCGGCGGGTCTGGGCATCCTGCTGACGACCTCGATGCTGTCGCCGCGGATGGTGCGGCGGACGGCGGGCCTGACCTTCCTGTTCTGCATCGGGGTCATGGCCCTGCTGCCCTTTATCGGCAACGAGGCCAAGGGCGCGACGCGCTGGCTGGCCATCGGGCCCTTCGGCTTCCAGCCGTCGGAGTTCATCAAGCCCGCCCTGATCATCCTGGCCGCCTGGTTCTTCGCGGAGGGCCAGAAGGGTGAGGGCGTGCCCGGAATGTCGATCGCCTTTGGCCTCTACGGCCTGACGGCGGCGCTGCTGATCGTCCAGCCGGACATCGGCCAGACAGTGCTGATCACCACGGCCTTCATGGCGGTCTTCTTCATGGCCGGCGTGCCGCTGCGCTGGATGGCGGCGCTGGGCGGCATGGCGGTGGTCGGCTTCATCGCGATCTATCTGTCGGTCGACCACGTGCGCGACCGCATCGGCACCTTTCTGGGCGGCGGCGAGGCGGCGGACAGCTATCAACTCGACCGCGCCCATGAAGCCATCGCGGCCGGCGGTCTGGTCGGCCGGGGCGTGGGCGAGGGCGTGATGAAGCGCTTCGTGCCCGACCTGCACACCGACTTCATCTATTCGGTCGCGGCCGAGGAATTCGGCCTGGTCTTCTCGATCATCCTGATCGGGACCTTCGGCCTGATCGCCATTCGCGGCCTGCGCCGGGCGATGTTGCTGAACGATCCGTTCGAGCAGACGGCGGCGGGCGGCCTGTTCGTGCTGCTGGGCCTGCAGGCGGCGATCAATGTGGCTGTGAACCTCGGCCTCATCCCGACCAAAGGCATGACCCTGCCCTTCATCAGTTACGGCGGCTCGTCGATGTTGGGCATGTGCCTGACCATGGGGCTGGCGCTGGCCCTGACCCGCAAGCGGCCCGGCGCCTATGAGCCCGGCGCGACGCCCAAGGGCCTGCTGGGATGAGCAAGGTCGCGGTTCTCGCCGCCGGGGGCACCGGCGGACATCTCTTTCCGGCCCAGGCCCTGGCCGAGACCCTGACCGCGCGCGGCTGGCGTGTGGTGCTGGCGACCGACCAGCGCGGCGCCCAGTACGCCCACGACTTCCCGGCTGAGGAACGGCTTGCGCTCGACGCTGCTACGGCGAAGAACCCAATCCAGATGGTCGGGGCGGGGTTCAAGATCCTGTCCGGCGTCGGTCAGGCGCGCTCCGCCTATGCACGGCTCGATCCCAGGGTCGTGGTCGGGTTCGGCGGCTATCCGTCGGTCCCGGCCCTGATGGCTGCTGTCAGCCAGGGACGCCCGACGGTCATCCACGAACAGAATGCGGTGCTCGGCCGCTCCAACCGCCTGCTGGCGCGCTGGGCCAAGAAGGTCGCGGCGGCCTTCCCGACGCTGGAGCGGGCGCCCGCGGCCCTGAAGCCGCGCATCGAGGTCGTCGGCAATCCGGTCCGGGCGGATATCCGGGCCCTGAAGGACCGCACGTTCAGCGCCGATGATGCACGGCTCCACGTGCTGGTCACCGGCGGCAGTCAGGGCGCCCGCGTCCTGTCCGAGACGGCCCCGCGGGCATTGGCCCAGATCGCCGAGCGGCTGCGCGATCGACTGCATGTTCACCAGCAGAGCCGACCCGAACTGCTGGAAAGCGCGCGTGAAATCTATGCCGACGCCGCCATCCAGGCCGAGGTCGCGCCCTTCTTCCGGGACATGGCGGCGCGTCTGGGCCAGGCCCATCTAGTCATCGGCCGCGCAGGGGCCTCGACCTGCTCGGAACTGGCCGTGGCGGGGCTGCCGTCGGTTCTGGTGCCCCTCAAGATCGCCACCGACGACCACCAGCGCCTGAACGCCAAGGCCCTGGTCGACGCCGGCGCCGCGACGATGATCCTTGAGGACGACGTCACCGTCGATCGCCTGTCCGAGGCCATCCAGGCCATGTTGGACGATCCGGCGGGGCTCGAGCGCCGCGCCGCGGCGGCCCGCGCCGTAGGCATCCCCGACGCCGCCGAACGGCTGGCGGATCTGGTGGAGAGCGTCGCCCGATAGGGGATCCGGGAACCGTCAAGCTTGCCGCGCGCTCTCTGGCGCATGGTTGCAACGCTCGACGACGCGACGCGCGAGATCGTTTCGATCTGGCGGCGGTTCGACTGGCTGCCCGAATGGGCCGTCGTCGTGCTGGTCGTCGCCCTCGCCACCGTGGCCGGGGTGATCGCCCACGAGTTCGTCTTCGCCGTGCTGAAGCGGCTGGTGCGCAAGGATGACCTCTACTGGCGCGGTGTGATCCAGCGCGCGCGGCACAAGCTGCGCCTGCTGGTGATCCTGATCGCCGTCGCCATCGGCGTGACCATATCGCCACTCGATCCCGAGCCTTCGGCTGCTATCCGGCAGGTGGTGCTGTTCCTGTCCATCCTCGTCTGCGGCTCGGTGGCCGTTGGGGCGATGGACATGGCCGCCGTCATGCATATGCGGCGCTTCAACATCGCCACTGAAGACAATCTGGTCGCCCGCAAGCATGTGACCCAGACCCGCATCCTGCAGCGGGTGGCGCGGATGCTTATCGCCCTCGTGACGCTCGGTCTGGCGCTGATGACGATCGGGGGGTTCCGCCAGTGGGGCGTCAGTCTTCTGGCCTCGGCGGGCGTGGTGGGCATCATCGCGGGCTTCGCGCTTCAACCGGTCCTGACGAACCTGCTGGCCGGCATACAGATCGCGCTGGCGCAGCCGATCCGCATCGACGACGCCGTCGTCGTCGAAGGCGAGTGGGGGAATGTGGAAGAGATCACCTCGACCTATGTCGTTGTGCGCCTGTGGGACTGGCGGCGCATGGTCCTGCCGCTCAGCTATTTCATCACCACGCCCTTCCAGAACTGGACGCGTGAGACCTCGCGGCTCATCGGGTCGGCCTTCTTCTACGTGGACTACGAGGCCCCGATCGACCGGCTCCGCGAGGCGTTCGAGGCGATCGTGCGCGCCTCGCCACACTGGGACGGCGACGTCCAGGTGCTGCAGGTGACGGATGTTTCCGAGCGCGTCGCCCAGGTCCGGTGCCTGGCCAGCGCGCGCTCGGCGCCAGTGGCCTTCGACCTGCGCTGCGAGATCCGCGAGAAGATGCTGGCCTTCATGCGCGACGAATGCCCGGAGGCCCTTCCGCGGGATCGGCTGGAGCTGGATCGTCCGCCTGCGTCAGCCTGACGCGCGAGAATAGATGCATTGCGGCGCGACGCTGGCTATAGCGCCGGGATGATCCGCCGTATTCGCCCCGTCCCCTTCGACATCGGCCCCGTCCACTTCGTGGGCATCGGGGGCATCGGCATGAGCGGCATCGCCGAGATCATGCTCAAGATCGGCTATCAGGTGCAGGGTTCTGACGCGAAAGCCTCGGCGAACACCGAGCGGCTGGAGAAGCTGGGCGCGCGTATCTTCTTGGGCCACGACGCGGCCCATGTCGGCGACGACGTCTCGGCCGTCGTCTTCTCGACGGCCGTGAAGGCCGAGAACCCCGAACTGAAGGCCGCGCGCGAGCGGCGCATTCCTCTCGTCCGCCGCGCCGAGATGCTGGCCGAGCTGATGCGCCTGCAGTTCTCGATCGGCGTGGCGGGCACCCATGGCAAGACCACCACCACCTCGATGGTCGCGGCCCTGCTCGACGCCGGCGGGCTGGACCCGACGATCGTCAACGGCGGGATCATCAACGCGTATGGCACCAACGCCAAGGTCGGCGACGGCGACTGGATCGTGGTGGAGGCCGATGAAAGCGACGGTTCGTTCCTGCGCCTGAAGTCGACGGTCGGGATCGTGACGAACATCGATCCCGAGCATCTGGACCACTACGGCGACTTCGACGGGGTCCGCCGGGCCTTCGTGGACTTCGTCGAGAACATTCCCTTCTACGGCTTCGCCGCCGTGTGCCTGGACCATCCCGAGGTCCAGCGTCTGGTGGCCCAGATCGATAACCGTCGGCTGGTGACCTACGGGGTGAATCCCCAGGCCATGGTCCGGGCCGAGAACTGCGACATGGGCCCTGATGGCGCGCGCTTCGACGTCGTGATCCAGAAGCAGGGTCTGGCCGCGCTGGACGAGCCCGACCGGATCGAGGGCGTGCACCTGCCGATGGCAGGCTGGCACAATGTCTCCAACGCGCTGGCCGCCATCGCCGTGGCGCGCGAGCTGGACGTGTCTGACGAGGCGATCATCGCCGGGCTGGCCGGCTTCGGCGGGGTCAAGCGACGGTTCACGACCACGGGCGTGGTCGACGGCGTTCGGATTGTCGACGACTACGGCCATCACCCGGTCGAGATCGCGGCCGTCCTGAAGGCCGCGCGTCAGGTCGCCGAGGGCAAGGTGATCGCGGTGGTCCAGCCGCACCGGTACACGCGTCTGCGGGACCTCATGGAAGAGTTCTCCACCTGTTTCGCCGATGCCGACATCGTCCATGTGGCCGACGTCTACGCCGCCGGCGAAGAGCCGCTCGACGGTGTCGACAAGCATGCGCTGGTCGAGGGCGTGCGCCGGTTCGGCCACCGCCATGTGGCGGCGCTCGAGAACGCCGCTGTCCTGCCGCGCGTCATCAAGGAAGAGGCCAGGGCGGGCGACGTGGTCGTCCTGCTGGGAGCGGGCGACATCACCTCCTGGGCCTACGCGCTTCCGGGGCAGCTGGAGGCGATCCAGTGAGCGGCTGGCCCGAGGTTCGCGGCAAGCTGCTCCTGAACGAGCCGCTGGGGCCTTACACCTGGTTCCGGGTTGGCGGGGCGGCGGATGCGCTGTTCATCCCGGCGGACGCCGAGGATCTGGCGGCGTTCCTGAAGGCGCTCGATCCGGCGCTCCCGGTGACGGTGCTGGGCGTCGGCTCCAACGTCATCGTGCGCGACGGCGGCGTCGAGGGCGTGGTGATCCGGCTGGCCGGACGGCCCTGGGCCCAGATCACGACTGAGGGCGACACGATCACGGCCGGCGCCGGCGCGCTCGACAGCATGGTGGCGCGGGCCTCGGCCAAGGCCGGCATCGGCGGGCTGGAGTTCTACGCGGGCATTCCTGGCACGATCGGCGGGGCCCTGACCATGAACGCCGGATGCTACGGCGCCGAGACCAAGGATGTTCTCGTCTCGGCCTGGGGTCTGACGCGGTCAGGCGAGCGCGTCGACTATGCGCTGGCCGACTTCGGCTACACCTACCGGCATTCCGTGGTGGAGGACGGTTCGATCATCTGGATCGAGGCGACCTATCGCGGGACGCCCGCCGATCCGGTCGAGGTGCAGGGCAGGATCGACGAAATCACCAGCCGCCGCGAACAGACCCAGCCGATCCGCGAAAAGACGGGCGGCTCGACCTTCAAGAA
>CAMLNT010000039.1 GCA_946481425.1 uncultured Brevundimonas sp. | reverse complement strand
GAGGAAGAGACGGTCTGGATGAGCCACGGCGACAAGATCGTCGCCATCCCCGACGGCTTCGATGTGATCGCCACCTCGCCCGGCTCGCCCTATGCGGTGATCGGCGACGAGAGCCGGCGGCTCTACGGCATCCAATTCCACCCCGAGGTCATGCACACGCCGCGCGGCGCGGCGATGCTGAGGAACTTCACCCACCGGATCGCCGGCCTGTCCGGCGACTGGACCATGGCCGCCTATCGCGACGAGAAAATCGCCCAGATTCGCGAACAGGTCGGCGACGCCAAGGTCATCTGCGGCCTGTCGGGCGGCGTGGATTCTTCGGTCGCGGCGGTCCTGATCCACGAGGCCATCGGCGACCAGCTGACCTGCGTTTTCGTCGACACCGGCCTGCTCCGAAAGGACGAGGCCAAACAGGTCACCACGCTCTTCCGCGAGCACTACAACATTCCGCTGATCCACGTTGATGCGTCGCAAGAATTCCTCGGCGCGCTGGCCGGACAATCGGACCCCGAGACCAAGCGCAAGACGATTGGTCGGGTCTTCATCGAGGTGTTCGATAGAGAAGCCCACAAGATCGAAGGCGCGGAGTTCCTAGCCCAGGGCACCCTCTATCCGGACGTGATCGAGAGCGTCTCGGCCTCGAGCGGCAAGGCCCACGTCATCAAGAGCCACCACAACGTGGGCGGCCTGCCGGACTATATGAAGCTCAAGCTGGTCGAACCGCTGCGGGAGCTGTTCAAGGATGAGGTCCGGGCGCTCGGCCGTGAGCTTGGTCTGACCGACGCCTTCGTCGGCCGCCACCCCTTCCCGGGGCCGGGTCTCGCCATCCGCATTCCCGGCGAGATTACCCCGGACGCCGTGGCCACGCTTCAGGACGCCGACGCCATCTATCTGGACGAAATCCGCAAGGCGGGCCTCTACGACGAGATCTGGCAGGCCTTCGCCGTGTTGCTGCCGGTCCGCACCGTCGGCGTCATGGGCGACGCCCGCACCTACGAGAAGGTCCTGGCGCTCCGCGCCGTCACCTCGACCGACGGCATGACGGCGGACTTCTATCAGTTCCCTTGGGAAATGCTTGGCCGCACCGCCACCCGCATCATCAACGAGGTCCGTGGCGTGAACCGGGTGGTCTATGACGTCACGTCCAAGCCGCCGGGTACGATCGAATGGGAGTAGGCGGAGCCTAGCCCTCGAACGACTTCGGCTCCTCGGGCCGCTGCGCCTCGCCTACGCGGCTGGCCCGAAAGCTGTCCGCGATTGCGCGGATGTCGGCCTCGGCGACCTGGTCGCGAGCCATGAGCTGACGGGTCGCAGGGTCGGAGAGGAAGTCGTCCAGCGAAAGTTCGGTCATGTCGCGCTCCTGCCTTCGGCCCCGTGCCCAAGATGGGATTCAATCAGGCGGCGAAAAGGCCGCTGCGCGACATTTCGTTGAAATTTCAATCGCGATTGTTTCAGTCGGTGAAACGAGGGGCCCGTTTCTGCAGGCCTGCGGCGACCGCCTCCATCTGGTTCGGTCGCCCGATCAGCGCGCCCTGCTCTCGGCTTTCGGCCAGAAGGACCTCGGCGGGATCTCCGCCTGTCGACAGGTTCGCCAGCCGTTTGGCGGCCCGGATGGCCTCGGGGTTCTTGCCTGCGATCTCGCGCGCCAAGGCCAGCGCCTCGGCCAGCGGATCGTCCGCCGTGCGAGTCACGAAGCCGAGGCCGACCGCCTCCTCGCCCGAGAACTCGCGCGCCGTATAGGTCAGCTCGCGCAGGACATCGTCTCGCACCAGCCCCGGCCACAGGGCGAAGCCCGCCATGTCGGGCACGATGCCCCACTTCGTTTCCATGACCGACAGCCGCGTATCCGGTCGCGCGATGCGGATATCCGCGCCCGACATGAGCTGAAGCCCGCCGCCGAACGCCACCCCGTGGACCGCCGCGATCACCGGGACCGCCAGCGTCCGCCAGCCCCAGCAGACCTGCTGGAAGACGTTCGCCGGGCCGTGGGTCCGCGCCATGATGTCGAAGTCCGACCCGGCCAGGCCGGCCATGGCCTTCATGTCCAGACCGGCGCAAAATGCGCGCCCCTCGCCCGCCAGCACCACGGCCCGGAGACCTGCGGTCCCGGCAAGCTGGTCGATCGCGCCCGCGAGCCCGTCGATCATCGCCGGATCGAGCGCGTTCATCTTGTCGGCGCGGGTCAGCCGGATGTGCGCCACACCGTCGTCGATCGAGATGCTGACGCGGTCGCTCATCGCTTCACCCGAATAACATGACCTTCGGCGGGATCGCTTTTCCCATCCGCCAGGTCGCGCGTGACCTTCGCCGCCGCCCCGAGCCCCTCTCCCTCGACGATCCGGATCCACGGATTGGCCGGGTCCACGGCCTGTTCGAAGAAGGCCGCCTGGTCCGCGAAGAAGCGTTCGTAAAACGCTCGCAAGGTTCCGCGCTCTCGGTGCGCATCCAGCGTCGTGGCCGCGAAGAAGAAGGTCGGCTTCGGCCCCGGCAGGTCGGCGTCGATCGTGAAACCGTCCGTCTGCGTCGCCCCAACCAAGCAGTCGTAGACGAGGTCGTCACCGAAGTGGTCATGGATTCTGGCGCGTAAGCCGGGATCGCCCGACAGGTCCAGATAGACGGTCGGCGTCCCCGACGGCAGCCGGTCGATCGCGTCATAGTCTACGACCGTCTGATAGGCGCCGAGCCCCTCGACGAACGCCTTGTTGCGCTTGCCGGTCACGCCCATCAGCGTCAGGCCGTCGTCCTTCATCGACCAGGCCGCACCATACGCTGTCTTGGACGAGGCGCTCGAAACCACCACCTGCTTCGCGCCGAAGAAGGCGTTGTCCCGGAGGAACTCCGCCGCCGTGTAGGAGGTGACGAACAGCGGTCGAAAGATCGCTTCGGACGGCTCAAGCTCGGCGCGATAGTTGGCATCGCCCGCGCACATGACATAGCGGTTGTAGATGTCGGGCACCTTCCGACGCCACGGCGACAGATCCGCGAACCCACCTCGACTGATCTTGCCGGCCTGGACCCGCAAGACGTCCGCCATAGGGAAGTAGCCGAACACTCGCGCGCCCGGCTCGATGCCTTCCGCCCGCGACGCCTTTACGTCCGCGAAGCCCCAGACCGGCATATGACCCAGCCCGTCCTCGCCCGTCGGGAACACGGTCCAGTAGCCGATCGCGTCGCCGAAGACGGCGTAGGTGATGTTGTTGGTCGTCAGCGAGAACAGGTCGAGCGCCAGGTCGACCTCGCCCTCCTCCAGTGGGCCGGGATCAGGCTGCGGCTGTCGCACCGTCCGGCCGATATCGGCCTTGTCGGTCACAAGCCGGGTCTGGGCGTCGCTGGCCATCGCGTCCTCCGTCGGTCTGGTTAGCCTACAGCGCCCTTGCCGCTTACGCACAGTCAGCCCAGCGCCTTAACCACGCCCGTTTAGGTTGCAGAAATCGGCGACTGTAATCTTTCCTCCTCCAAGAGGGCCAACCGGATGCTCGATCATCCTTATGTTCTCGCGCTGCTGACCACTGTCCTCGGGCTCGGCCTCGGATGGTCGCTCGAGCGCCTTTTCCGTCGCCGCAAGCGCTGGCGCCCGCGGGTCGCATATCAGACCAGGGAGTCCGTACGGTCGCCGAAGCCTGGTCAGCAGTTTGAGGCGACGGATCAGTTGAAGGTCGTAATGAGCGCTGTTTATCGGCCCCGAACGATCCTGTCGGCACGCGAGGCAAGGGTATTCGATGCCGCACAGGCGTCGATTGCAGGCCTCGGCCTCGACTGGCGCGTTATGGCTCAGGTTTCGCTCGGCGAAGTTCTCAGCTCAGACGACCCGTCGGCCTATGCCGCTATCAACAGCAAGCGCGTCGACATCCTGCTTGTCGATGGCAAAGGCTGGCCCAAGGCGGGCATCGAATACCAGGGCTCCGGACACCACCAGGGCACGGCGGCGGCGCGAGATGCGGTCAAGAAGGAAGCCCTGCGCCGGGCCGGTGTGCACTACGTCGAGGTGCTGGAGGGCCAGACCAGCGCCGACCTGCATTCCGCCATTGCGAGAATATCCGGACGTCCGGTTCGACCCGCCAGTGCCCTCAGTCCTGCGGCGGCCAGACGCGCCGAACCGTCAAGGACCCCTTCGGCGCCGGCGAGAGCAGCGCCTCATCCGGCTGGCTGAGATCCAGCCAGTCCCTCCCCCGCTCCGGCTCCAGCAGGACCACCTGCCGGTCGTGATAGGGCTGGATGTCCGGCCCGGGCGCCGTCGTCAGCATGGCGAAGGCCCCCTGCTTGATGATCCCCGCGATCCAGAAGTCGGGATGCTTGGGCATCTCGAACAGCCACTTGGTCTTTCGCTTCTCGCCCGGCATCGCGGCGGTGAATTCGTAGAAGCCGCAGGCCGGAATCAGGCAGCGCTGATTGCCGGAGAAGTCCCGGCTTTCCGAGCGAAAGTTGAACACCGGCCGACCCTGTGGCCCCTTCCAGGCCCAGGGGACCATCATCAGCGCGACCGCATCGTCGTGCCGCGTCACCACCGGGGCACGGTCCCCGATCCGGACCTCGGTCGGCTCCAGGTTCGGCTTGCCGAACGGATAGCTCAGGTCGCCGCCCAGCTTCAGGTGCGAGAACAGACGGTCGTCTGGCGGGCGAAAGACGTAGTTGTTGCACATCGTCAGCCCGCCTCCCCGAACCACTCCAGCCCAAAGCCGTGCGGATGCCCGCGCGCCAGCACCCGCTGCGTGCCGTCGGGCCAAGTGGTCAGGCTCAGTTCGGCCCAGCGTCGGCCCTGCACGTCCGGCGCGGAGGCGGCCTCGTACTGAAGCCAGGCCACCGGAGCCTGTGGGCTCGCCATGGCGCCGACAGACGAGAGATGCGCCCGGATCCGGTCCTGCCCTCCCGGCGGGAAATACTGGAAGGCGATCGTGTGTATGACTACGCGGCACACGCCGGTCGCGGGCGGGAGAGACAGCGCCTGTTCCAGCCACGCGGCCGCGTCTCCGGCCTGGACCTGCGGCGGATGGCGTCGTGCGATCTCCAACGCCGCCTCCAAACGGTGCAGACGCCCCCGCTGATCGGCCCAGACAAAGGCGGTCAGCCGTTCGGCTGTCTCTGGCAGCGACGGATTCAGCGGTTTCAGGTCCACGCCTTGCCGCCGCACCACCGACACGCCGGCCCGAGGCGGCGGCGTCCCCTCCCAGCGGGGCGCCAGCTGGACGCCGGACCCCGGGTCACCGGCCTGCACGCCGGCGAGGTCGAAGCCATAGCGATCCAGATTGAGGTTCAACCCGGCGCTCGACCCCAGTTCGTACAGATCGAACGGAAGGCCGAACCGATCGGCCAGAACCAGCAGCCCCGCCATCAACGGACCCGACCGGCCGACCTCGTTGGTCTGTGGCGGGCTGTCGAGCCAGTCGAGAATGAAGGCCTCTGTTGCGTTCAGCGCATCGTTGATCGCGATCCACAGCGCATTCTGATCAGGCGCCACGTTCGGCGGCCAGGCATCGGCGACCGCATCGACGGTTCCCGCCCGTGCGATGGCGTGCAACGCGCCGCAGAATCTGAGCGGCAAGGCGTCGGCGTTGGCGCGCGGGTCGCCGGGCCAGTCCAGCACCCGCCGTCCGACCGCCGTTGTGCGGTCAAGGCGCTCGGCGATCAGCTCGCAAACCTGAGCCGTGAACGGCGAATCCAGATCCCGGCAGACCCCGGCCTGCTGAACGAACGCCGCCCGGACCGCCGCTTCGCTCAAAGCTTGCCCAGCGCTACGAGATAGACTTCGGAACTATCCTTGCGGCTGGCGGCCGGCTTGACGAACTTCACCTCGCGGAACTCGGCCCTCAGCTTCTCGAGCACCCCGCCCGCGTCGCCGCCCTGGAAGTTCTTGGTCACGAAATGCCCGCCGGGCCTCAGCGTCCGGATCGCGAACTCGGCCGCGATCTCGATCAGGGCGATGATCTTCAGGTGGTCCGTCTGGCGATGGCCAATGGTGTTATGGGCCATGTCCGACAGCACCACGTCGGGCGGCCCGCCCAGGGCGTCGATCAGTTTCTGGTCCACGCCTGGATCGGTGAAATCCGCCTGGATCAGGATGGCGCCCGGGATCGGATCGATCTCGAGCAGGTCGACGCCCACTACGGCAGCCGCCCCCTTCTTCAGCGCCACCTGCACCCAACCGCCCGGCGCCGCGCCCAGGTCGATCACCCGGCTGCCCGGCCGGATCAGGCGCAGTTGCTCATCCATTTCCTGCAGCTTGAAAGCCGCGCGCGAGCGCCAGCCCTCGGCCCGCGCCTTTTCGGACCATTTGTCGGCCAGCTGCCGCTTGATCCACTGCTGGCTCGACATCGACTTCTTGTCGGCCGTCTTGATCTTGGTGCCCATGCCGCGCCCGGTCGCCGTTCCGTCCGAGGGCGGCCTGACCATGCGTCTGCGTTCCGGTTCGTCGCTCATAAGTGATGCTGTAGCAGCTTGCCCACAGACCTTCGACACGCGATAGCAGCCGCCCGCGCGAATCCCCTGCTAGACTGAGCGGAATGGCCGACCTTTTCGATTTCGCCCCTGCCCCTGAAGAGCCCAAGAAGGCGTCCCCGACCGCGACCCCGCCGGCCGAGAAGCCTCAGGCCCTGTCGCGCGCCACCCCGGCGCCCGCCGCCGCGCCGTCGACCGGGTACGGCGCCGACGCCATCGAGGTGCTGGAAGGCCTCGAGCCCGTCCGCAAGCGCCCGGGCATGTACATCGGCGGCACCGACGAACGGGCGCTGCATCACCTGTTCGCCGAAGTCCTCGACAACGCTATGGACGAGGCGGTGGCCCGCCACGCCAAGTCGATCACGGTGGAGCTGGGCTCTGACGGGTTCCTGGCCGTGACCGACGACGGCCGGGGCATCCCCGTCGACCCGCACCCGCGTCACCCGGACAAGTCGGCCCTCGAGGTCGTCATGACCGTCCTGCACTCCGGCGGAAAGTTCTCGGGCAAGGCCTATGAGACCTCCGGCGGCCTTCACGGCGTCGGCGTCTCGGTCGTCAACGCCCTGTCCGAGCATCTGGAGGCCACCGTCTGGCGCGACGGCTTCGAGCATCAGCAGCGGTTCTCGCGCGGCCTGCCACTCGGCAAGCTCGAACAGCTGGGCCCGTCGCGCCGCAAGGGCACCCGCATTCGCTTCAAGCCGGACGAGGAAATCTTCGGCTCCGGGGCGGCCTTCAAGCCGGCGCGCCTGTATCGGATGGCCCGGTCGAAGGCCTATCTGTTCCGCGGCGTGACGATCGAGTGGCGCTGCGCCGCCGAGATTGCGGGCGACACGCCCGAGAAGGCGACCTTCCACTTCCCCAATGGCCTGGCCGACTATCTGGCCGAGCGGATCGGCAGCCAGGAAACCGTCACCCCCGCCTTCTTCGGCCGCATCGAGCGCACCGGCGAGGCCGGCGCGGTGGAATGGGCCGTCACCTGGAGCCCGGCGGGCTTCGGCGACCACGACAGCTTCGTCCAGTCCTACTGCAACACCGTGCCGACCCCGGACGGCGGCACCCACGAGGCGGGCTTCCGCTCGGCCCTGTCGAAGGGCCTGAAGGCCTACGCCGAGCTGATCGGTGAGAAGCGCGCGGGCATCCTGACGGCGGAAGACACGGTCTCGGCCGCCGGCGCGCTGGTCTCGGTCTTCATCAAGAACCCGGAGTTCCAGGGCCAGACGAAGGACCGGCTGTCGTCGTCCGAGGCCCAGCGCCTCGTCGAGAATGCGCTGCGCGATCCGTTCGACCACTGGCTGACCGAGAGCCCGACTCGCGCCAACGCCCTGCTGTCGTTCGTGCTCGACCGCGCAGAGGAGCGGCTCAAGCGCCGCAAGGACAAGGAGGTCGCCCGCGCCTCGGCGACCAAGAAGCTGCGCCTGCCGGGCAAGCTGGCCGACTGCACCCAGAACGCGGCCCAGGGCGCCGAGCTCTTCATCGTCGAGGGCGATTCGGCCGGCGGCTCGGCCAAACAGGCGCGCGACCGCGCGACCCAGGCCATCCTGCCGCTCCGCGGCAAGATCCTGAACATCGCCTCGGCCACTGACGACAAGATGCGTCAGAACCAGGAGCTGTCGGATCTGATGCTGGCGCTGGGTGTCCAGGCCGGCAGCCGGTTTCGGCTCGAGGACCTGCGCTACGAGCGCGTCGTCATCATGACCGACGCCGACGTGGACGGCGCCCACATCGCGTCCTTGCTCATCACCTTCTTCTACCGGGCCATGCCGGAGATGGTGAAGGCGGGGCACCTGTTCCTGGCCCTGCCGCCGCTCTACCGGCTCAGCCACAACGGCAAGACCGCCTACGCACGCGACGACGCCCATAAGGACGAACTGCTGGCCACGGTCTTCAAGGGCAAGAAGCCCGAGATCGGCCGCTTCAAGGGTCTGGGCGAGATGAACCCGTCCCAGCTCAAGGAAACGACCATGGACCCCAAGCGGCGCACCCTCGCCCGCGTCCTGGTCGAGCCGGGCCACGAAGGCCAGATCGACGAGCGCGTCGAGACCCTCATGGGCAAGAAGGCCGAACTCCGGTTCCGCTTCATCCAGGAACACGCGGCCTTCGCGGCGGAAGACCTGGACGTCTAATAGACGCCCCTAGTGGTGTCCGCCGCCCTCGCCTTCCAGCGGGGGCTGGCCGACAGTGGCGCGCACCCCGACCTCGCCCGCCTGTTCGAAGGTCAGGACCAGCGACAGCACATCATTCTCGGCCAGCGGCGTATCCACGCCCATGACCATCATGTGGTCGCCGCCGGGACGTAGCTGGACCGCCTCCCCGGCCGGAAGGGCCAGGCCATTCTCCATCTCGCGCATCACCATCAGGCCATTGTCGGTGCGGACCTCGTGGATCTGCACGTCATCGGCGTTCGGGCTGCTGGCGGAGACCAGGCGGTCATCGGTCGCGGCGGTCAGCGTCGCGAAACAGGCGGTCAGGTCGCGCCCGTTCGGCGTCGGGCGGCAGGTCAGGTCCGCGATCTCGACCGCCGGGGCTGCCGGAGCCTGCTGCTGGCAGGCGGAAGAAAGCGCGGCCACGGCCGCGATGAAGACGATGCGTTTCATGATGACGCTCCGGAAAGTCGGGTCTTGAGAAGGGCCACACCGCGATCGATCGCGATGGCGGCCAGCAGGGAAAGGCCGGTCAGCGGATAGAGGACCGCCAGGGGCAGGACGATGCCCAGCACCGCCGCGCGCGCGCGCGGCCCGGGCGGGGCGACCGGCGCGCCGAGCGAGCCTCGCGGCCTGCGCTTCCACCACATCACGCCTGCGCTGATCGACAGCAGCCAGATGCCGATACAGCCGATGAGCATCAGGATGCGGTTGGCCCAGCCGTACTGCGTGCCCTGATGGACGGCGATGCCCCATTCGAAGGCCCGCGCACCGACGCCGAAGTCGGACCAGACATAGTCGGCCATGACCTGTCCGCCCTGCGAGACATAGAGCATCCGCGCCTCCTCGGCGGCCTGCGTCTCGCGTGAGACGGTAAAGGCCGCGTCCGGGCTCGACGGCAGGGAGACGGTGTAGGGCCGCTCCATCCCGCGCGCCTCGGCCAGGGCCACGACGCCGTTCAGGCCCACCGGTCCGGCCGGGGCGTCGGGCGTCGACAGCACCACGCCCTCCATCGTCCATCCGGTACCGGCGGGCGCGTCGGCGCCGTGAGCATGGAGCCATTCCGAGGCCACGGGGGCGGCCGGTCGGCCGAGCCCCGAGGCCCGCATCTGGCTGAGAAAGACGTCGCCCCAGACCGCCGACCACGGCATGCCGGTCACCGCCAGAAAGGCGACGATCGCCCCGACATACAGGCCCGCCACCGCGTGCAGATCGCGCCAGAACGGCCGCCCGGTGGGCGACGACAGGCGCGGCGTGGCCACTGCCACATCGCGCTTTCTGGGCCACCACAGAAAGATTCCCGTCGCCACCAGGATGATCGCCCAGCCCGCCACCACCTCGACCAGGATGTTGAAGGGCCGCCCGAAGAGCTCAAGGCTGTGCAGCCGTTTGACGGTCGTCATCACGCCCTCGCCCTCGATGGAGCCGAGGAAACGGCCGTCGTGCGGATCGACAAAGGCTCTCCGGTCCCAAGACTGGCCGGCGACCCTGATCTGGACCGCTTCGTCGCGCGACGAGGGAATCCGGACCGATCGCGCCGGGCCGTGCAGGACGTCCTCCGCCGCCGCCGTCCACGCGGCCGGCGACACCGTCTCGGCACGCGCCGGCACGAGAGCCAGATCGCGGTACAGCGCCGCCTCGATCTCCGGTTTGAACAGATAGAGCCCCCCTGTCAGGGCGAGCAGGCAGAGGACGGGCAGAACGAGGACACCGGCATAGAAGTGCCAGCGCCAGACCGCGCGATAGGCGGCCGAGATGGTCGACATGATCTGAAATCCTGAACAGGCAAGAAGGCCGCGCGCGCCGTCGGGGCGCGGGCGGGAACGGTCCTTGGATGTTCAGGCGATCGGAGGGGCCGTCGACGGCGGGCGCGGCGGCGCCCGCGCGGGCGGGACTGGGCGATGGACCGCGCCGACGAAAACATCGGCGGGGCTCTCGAAGACCACGGGCGCGATGCCCAGCGCCGGGTCCTCGGCCGGTGTGGCGGCCAGGCCGGACAGCAGGGCCATGGCGCACTTGAGGCTGGCCTGTTCGTCGTGGTCGATCGGCTGGCCGTCGTCCCCGACATAGATGACCTGCATCTTGCCGCCGGCGCACAGCACCAGCGGGGTGCCGGTCTCGGCGCTCGCGGCCACGGCCACCGGCACAAAGGTGCCGAGCCCGATCGCCAGCACGGCCGCCAGGAAGGCGAACGTCCTGCGAATCGACCAGGTCCGGGCGGCGTGCGGGGTCACAGGCTGCGCCATACTGGACCGGCCACGATCCGCCAAGCCTGCTTCGTCCCCGCGTCGAAGCAGGAATCTGGCGCCGGTCTCCAATTCCCTCTCGTCACCCTCGGGCTTGACCCGAGGGTCGGACCGTCCGCCGCTCAGCCTTGGCCGGACAGGCCTCTCAGCCCAACGTCCGATCCTCGGGTCGCGGCTTCGCCTTGCCCGAGGATGACGAATGCAGGTGCGCGACTGGAGACGGCTCCGCCCGCCCATCCCCGCCCTCCCGGCCAGCCTCATACTCCCGCGACGCCCGGTCTTTGACATCGCCATCCCGCAGCCCGGCGCGCCTAGCCGGTGTCAGCAAATGACAGTGTCAGTGCTTTTCGACACAGACAGCCCGAGCGGTGGTTTGGCGCTTTGGCGGTTTTTGGCGGTCTGGCGGTATGTTTTCGAACCGCCAAAGCGCCACCCCATCCTCCCCTCTCAGGGGAGGACAGACCGCGCAGCGGTCAGGTGGGGCAAGTGCTAACCACCCTCACCCCCATCCCCGCCCGCGCCGCCCTCCCCTGACAAGGGAGGGAGAACCGCCTCGTCCCGCCGAACATTGACTTTTCGGCGGAAATCCTTATCTAACCGCCCATCCCGGAACAGGAAGGCGAATACGCGCCGCCCGTTCGCCCCGACTGGGCGGTTCCGCGAAGCCTCAACCGTATGGTGGCCCGATGCGCGGGACGCCGACGCATTCTCCCCGTTCCGTCAGGATTTCATGACCGAATTTGCACAACTGGGCCTCTCGGCCTCGACCCTCGCGGCCGTGGCCGACACTGGCTACACCACCGCCACCCCCATCCAGGCCCAGGCCATTCCGGTCGCCCTGGCCGGACGCGATGTCCTCGGGATCGCACAGACCGGCACCGGCAAGACCGCCGCCTTCACCCTCCCGATGGTGGACCGCCTGGCCAGTGGCCGCGCGAAGGCTCGCATGCCGCGCGCCCTCGTCCTGGCCCCCACCCGCGAACTGGCCGACCAGGTCGCCGAAAGCTTCCAGAAGTACGCCAAGGGCACCAAGCTTTCCTGGGCCCTGCTCATTGGCGGCGTGTCCATGGGCGACCAGGTGTCGGCGCTCGACAAGGGTGTGGACGTGCTGATCGCCACCCCGGGGCGCCTACTGGACCTGTTCGATCGCGGCAAGATGCTGCTGACGGGCGTCCAGATCATGGTCGTCGACGAAGCCGACCGCATGCTGGACATGGGCTTCATCCCCGACATCGAGCGCATCTTCAAACTGACCCCGCCGCGCCGGCAGACCCTGTTTTTCTCGGCCACCATGCCGCCCGAGATCACCCGTCTGACCACGCAATTCCTCAAGGATCCGACCCGGATTGAGGCTTCGCGGCCGGCCATGACGGCCGAGACCATCAGCCAGTTCCTCGTCCCGATCGGTTCGGCCGACCCCAAGGCCAAGCGGACCGCGCTGCGTATGCTGATCGAGCGCGCCGACGTGAAGAACGGCATCGTCTTCTGCAACCGCAAGTCCGAAGTCGATATCGTAGCCAAGTCGCTGAAGGTCCACGGCTTTGACGCCGCGCCGATCCACGGCGATCTGGATCAGTCGCTGCGGATGAAGACCCTGGCCGACTTCCGCTCGGGCGCGCTGAAGATCCTGGTAGCCTCCGACGTCGCAGCCCGAGGCCTGGACATTCCGGATGTCAGCCACGTCTTCAACTACGACGTCCCGCACACCGCCGACGACTACGTCCACCGCATCGGCCGGACCGGCCGCGCCGGCCGGACGGGCGAGGCCTATATGATCGTGACGCCGGCCGACGATCGTTCGCTCGACAAGGTCATCAAGCTCATCAAGAAGACGCCCGACACGCTGGACCTCCAGCTTGACGTGTCCGAGCTAAAGACCTCGCCGGCCGACAAGGCGCGCCGCGACCGCGACAAGGACCGCAACCGCCGCGACCGCGACCGTGATCGCCGCCCACGCCCGATCGCCGAGCACGGCCAGACTGCCTCCATGGAGCCGATCAAGGCCACCGAAGCTTCGCCCGACGCCGAACAGCCGCCGCTGGTCGCCGCCAGCGAGGTCGAGGCGCCCGTCGAGCGCGAAGGCCGGTCGCGCCGCTCGCGCGGCGGCCGTGGCCGTCGTTCCGAGACCGAGCCGGCCGTCGAGGCCGTATTGGCCGAGGCCACCCTCGAGGAGCCCAAGGTCGAGCGCGAGCCTCGCGCCGAGCGCAAACCCCGCGCCGAGCGAGAACCCCGGACGGAGCGCGAACCGCGCCGCGAGCGCAATCGCGAGGATCGCGACGAGCCGCGCGTTGCCGGTTTCGGCGACGCCACCCCGGCCTTCCTCCTGCGTTCGGCCCTGAAAAACGAGCCGGCTTAATCCCGCCGTTACCCTTGGCGCCCTAGCCTCCCTTCCAGGAGCCGGAGGGGGCTCGGCCCCAAGGGACGCCGGATGACTGCAGACGTCGACACGACGCTTCGAGGCCCAGCCGCCTATGAGCTGGCCAAGACCGCGCTTTCGGAGATGGAGGCCGCGGGCGTCTGGCCGACCCCGCTGAACTTCGAGCTCTGGCTGCATTCGCTGGGAAGCCCCGAAGGCGGCCTCGCAAAGGAGCTCAAGCGGCTCCTGTCCCACGGCACCCTGACCGAGGAAGATTCCGAACGTCTGGCTGCTGAGTTCCTGCCGCGCGCCAAGCTGTCCGATGAGATTCGCGACGCCGGCGCCCAGCTGTCGCGCGAATTGACCAGCGTCGCCGGCGCCATCGCCGAGGCCCAGCGCAATCAGGCCGCCTATGGCGAGACCCTGACCCAGGCCGGCGAAGGCCTGACCAGCGCCAAGGGTGACTCAGACATCCGTCAGACCATCCAGACCCTGGCTCATGCGACCCAGAAGGTTTCGGCCGACAACACCAAGCTGGAACAGCGGCTGGCCGATTCCACCCGCGAGGTCGTCAAGCTGCGCGAGCACCTCGAACAGGTCCGCCGCGAGGCCATGACCGACGCCCTGACCAAGCTCGCCAACCGCAAAGCCTTCGACGACGAGCTGGAGCGCCAGTGTTCCAAAGCCGAGGCGCGCCGCTCCGCGCTGGGCCTGGCCGTTCTGGATATCGATCACTTCAAGCGCTTCAACGACACCTGGGGCCATCAGACCGGCGATCAGGTCATCCGCTACGTCGCCAGCGTGATCGGCCGCCATTGCACCCCACCCCGAATGGCCGCGCGCTACGGCGGCGAGGAGTTCGCGATGCTGTTCCCGGCCGAGCACACCGCGGCCATCGAACTGGCCCTGGAATCGATGCGCAAGGAGATCGCTTCGCGCGCCCTCAAGCGCCGCTCAACCAACGAGGACCTCGGCGCCGTCACCATCTCCATCGGCCTGGCCCACTGGCGCGAAGGGGAAAGCCCAGCCTGCCTGATCGAACGGGCCGACGCTGCCCTCTATGATTCCAAGCGCGGGGGCCGTAACCGCCTCTCTGTGTCTCGACCGGACGCGCAAGCCGCCTAGACGCCCGGCGGGCGCCCGCTATGGTCGCTAGATGAGAAGCTTCGCCTTCAACGTCGCCTACTGGCTGCTGTCGATCGTCTATTGCCTGATGGCGGCCTTCTCGGCCCTGACGCCGGGCCGCAAGACCACCCAGTGGATCATCCGCCGCTATGTAAAGCGCATGGTCCAGGCCATGCGCGTCTTTGCCGGCATCACCATCGAGGCGCGCGGCAAGGAGCGGCTGCCGCAAGGCGCCTTCATCATCGCCGCCAAGCACCAGAGCTGGGGCGACGGCTTTTCGGTCTACGACCAGTTCGACGACCTCGCCTTCGTCACCGGCAATCACCTGGAGAAGTTCCCGCTGCTGGGAACCGTGCTCCAGAAGCTCGGCGCCATCGTCGTCGACAACTGCGGCGGCCATGAAGCTCGCAAGGCCCTGGCCCAGTCCGCCGCCCAGGCCCATGCCGAGGGCCGCCGGATCCTGATCTACCCCGAGGGCAATCTGGCGAAGGTCGGCGAGAAGTTCCGCTACCGGACCGGCGTCTGGCACATGTACCGGGACTTCGACATGCCGGTCGTGCCGCTGGCCACGAACCTGGGTCTCTACTGGCCTCAGGAGGATTTCGCCAAGAAGCCCGGCAAGGCCACGATCGAATTTCTCGATCCGATTCCGACGGGTCTCGCCAAGGCTGAGTTCATGGCTCGCCTGGAACACGCCATTGAAGCCCGCACCGCCGAACTGATCGCCGAGGCCACCGGGCAGCCGGTCACCCCGGCCGTCCAGGTTCCGACGCCCGACGAGACCAGGAAGGCCGCGAAGGCTGCCTGAGCGCATAAGCAAAAGGCCCCGGCGTTTCCGCCGGGGCCTTCGCTTGTTCGTTGGTCGTTGGGACCGTCGGGTAGGGACTACTCGATGATCTTGGCGACGACGCCGGCGCCGACGGTGCGGCCGCCTTCGCGGATGGCGAAGCGCAGGCCCTGGTCCATGGCGATCGGGGTGATCAGCTCGACTTCCAGCTCGGCGTTGTCGCCGGGCATGATCATCTCAACGCCTTCCTTGAGCTTGATGATGCCGGTCACGTCCGTCGTGCGGAAGTAGAACTGCGGGCGGTAGTTGGTGAAGAACG
>CAMLNT010000038.1 GCA_946481425.1 uncultured Brevundimonas sp. | reverse complement strand
TTCCCTACGCCTGGCAGGGCCAACAGCGGATGGACGAGATCACCGGCGGCAGTCCGTATGGTGCGACCACCATCACGGGCGGGGACGGAAGCCGCATGCCGAGCGACAACGAACTGGACGGCGCGCGTTGGCAGGGCGCCTATGTGGCGGGCCTTGCCGCAAAGCTGAAGGGGTAGACCTATGACCCAGCCGGCCCTCTTCTTCGGACACGGATCGCCGATGAACGCGCTCGGCGGGCGCTTCGCCGAGGGCTGGCGGGCGGTCGGCGAGGCCGTCGGCAAGCCGAAAGGCGTGGTCATGGTCTCCGCGCACTGGGAAACGCGTGGCCTTGGTGTGACCGCGCACGAGCGGCCCCCGACGATCCACGACTTCGGAAATTTCGGCCCGGAACTGCTCGCCATGCAGTACCCGGCGCCGGGGTCGCCGGAACTGGCGAAGCGCGTGGCCGAACTGACCGGGGCGATCCAGACCGAGCAGTGGGGCTTGGACCATGGCACCTGGTCGGTGCTGGCCCATGTGTGGCCGGACGCCGATGTCCCGGTGGTGCAGTTGTCGCTCGATCGCGATCTCGATACGCGCGGGCACTACGATCTGGCCCGCAAGCTCCAGCCACTGCGCGACGAGGGCGTGATCGTCGCAGGCTCCGGCGACTTCGTGCACAACCTTAGAGCCTGGAAGCGCGACGGCGGCGACGCCTATCCGTGGGCTACGGCCTTCAACCAAGCGGTGAAGACCGCGTTCGAGGCGGGCGACCACGCGGCCCTGATCAACTGGGTGGGGCTGGCAGAAGAGGCGCAGATGAGTGTGCCGACCGACGAACACTATCTGCCGCTGCTCTATGTGGCGGCCCAGCAGAAACCGGGCGAGCCGGTCGCGTTTTTCAACGACGAGATCGAGGGCGGCTCCATCTCCATGACAGGCGTCAGGATTGGATAGGGTCGGGACTTCCGATTCAGCATGACGGCGGCCCGGGGCGTCCCTACTATCGGGGTTCGAGCAGACGGGAGGCTAACGTGCTCTGGACCCTCATCATCATCGGCGTCATCGTTGTCGTGCTGCTGTTCCTGGTGGTCGGCGCCTACAACCGGCTGGTCGGACTGGACCAGAATGCGGACCAGGCTTTTGCGGACATCGACGTCCAGCTGAAGCAGCGCCAGGACCTGATCCCCAATCTGGTGGAGACCGTGAAGGGGTACGCCACGCATGAGCGCGGCACGCTGGAGGCGGTCATCCAGGCGCGCAACGCCGCGACCCAGGCCACCTCGGTCAACGAAAAGGTGCAGGCCGAGAATGTGCTGACGGGGGCCCTGGGCCGCCTGTTCGCCCTCTCGGAGGCTTATCCGGACCTGAAGGCCAACACGAACTTCCAGCAGCTGCAGGCCGATCTCTCGGACATCGAGAACAAGCTGGCTGCGGCCCGCCGCTTCTTCAACAATGCGGTCTCGGAATTCAATGCGGTGCGCCGGCAGTTCCCGACCATTCTGTTCGCCGGCCTGGTCGGCTTTGGGTCGGACAAGCCGTTCTTCGACGTGGGCGACGATGCGCGCGCGGCGATGAACGAGGCCCCGCCCCAGGTGAAGTTCAGCTAGGACAGGCGCCGTGGCCGCTGTCGGCCTTCAGACCCATATCTGGGCCAATAACACCCGCTCCATCGTGCTGATGGCGCTGTTCCCGGTGCTGCTCGTCGGCATCGTTTACGGGCTTCAGCTGGTGCTGATGGGCTATGGCTTCCTGCCGATGGAGGCCAAGACCATCGGCGAGGCCATGGCCGAGTCGGGATCGATGCTGATCGCCTCGATCCCGATCGCCATCGTGGTTGCGCTTGTGTGGTTCGTGATCGCCTATTTCTCGAGCCAGGCCATCATCGACATGGCGACCGGTGCTCGGGTGGTCGAGCGGCGCACCAATCCAGACATCTACAATCTGCTTGAAAACCTCTCGATCTCGCGGGGGATGAAGACGCCCACGCTCCGTCTGATCGAGCGTCCGGAGCTGAACGCCTTTGCCACCGGGCTGCACGAAGGACAGTACTCGATCACGGTCACGCGCGGGCTGGTCGAGGCGCTGGACCGTGACGAGCTGGAGGCCGTGCTGGCGCATGAGCTCACCCACGTGATCAATCGCGATGTCCGCACCATGGTGATCGCCTCAGTCTTCGCAGGGATCATCAGCCTCGTGGCCGAGGTGATCTTCCGGTCGCTACGGTTCATCTCGCTGGGTGGCAACCGGGGCGGGCGGGGCAACTCGGGCGGCCTGGCGCTGGCGCTGGTGCTGATCGGCTTTGCGATTGCGGCCATCGGCTGGTTGCTGGCCATCGTCATCCGCATGGCCCTGTCGAGGAAGCGCGAGTTCCTTGCGGATGCCGGCTCGGTCGAGCTCACCAAGAATCCGGATGCGATGATCTCGGCGCTTCAGAAGGTGTCGGGCCGTGCGAATCTCAACGCGCCGGACGAGGTCTCTGGCATGTTCCTCGAGAACCACGAGACCGGTTTCCTGGGCCTGTTAGCGACCCACCCGCCGATCGAGAAGCGGATCGCGGCCCTGGTCGAATACGCCGGCGGGATCGATCACCTCGCCGAGCGACAGAAGCAGCGGATGCCGGGATCGACCGGGGTGCCGACGACCTAGGACGCCTTGTGGGACCCGCCGACGTTCAGGCTGACGAGATCCTTTGCGGCGTCGAAGACGACGTCCTCGTCGCGGTCCTTGGAGTGGACGATGGCGATGACGATGGGGCCTTCGACGGGGCCGCGCGCCTCGTAGCCGACCAGATGCCAGCCCTCCTCGGAGGCCTGCTCGTCGGTAAGGACGTAGGTGGCGCGCAGGCCCTCATGCTCCGACCGGGCCCGAACCTCGGCGGCATTGTCATTGGCGTTGACCGAGACCGTCTCGCCGCCGCGCTCCGAGCCGGAGTCAGAGGCGTCGCCCTCGATGTGGATCGGCCCGATCCGGACGGAGGAGCGGCCGTCGCCCTCATCCACGGAGATGCCGGGCAGACGCACGCGCGTGCTGTCTCCGCCTGACTGGACGCTAACCAGAGGGCTGTCGCCAGCGCGCTCGACCGTGTGCGGCATCAGCCGGCGCAGGGATTCCTCGAACGGCGCGAGCAAGTCGGACGGCGACTGGCCGTCCTGCAAGGTCACCAGCTGAAGCGTCACCTCGGCGCCGCGCGGCCCGGCGTAGCGGCACGAGAGGCCGTTGGCGGCTGTTTCGGTGCGCGTCAGGTTGCCCTGGTGTTCGGGGCAGTTCAGCTCGGAGATGGCGCGGATCGGCTCGCCCTCGCTGGACGTCTCCTCCCGTTTGGTGATGCGGACGGCCGGATCGCCGCAGGCGGCGAGGACGTAGGCGCTGGCGCACAGGACGAAGAGGGCACGCATGGTTAGTCTCCTTGCAGGGGAAACTGCGGCAGCGGGCCGCAAGCGCCTAGTGAAATCGCGGTAAGCCGTTCTTTGGCCCACTATTGGCCGGGGCGGGCGCCGTCTCGCCGCGTCAGGAACGCAAGGCGTTCGAACAGATGCACGTCCTGTTCGGTCTTGAGCAGGGCGCCGTGCAGCGGCGGGATCAGCTTGGTCGGATCGCGCTGACGAAGGGTATCGGCGTCGATCTGCTCCACCAGCAGCAGCTTGAGCCAGTCGAGCAATTCCGAGGTTGATGGCTTCTTCTTCAGGCCTGGCGTGTCGCGCATGGCGTAGAACACCTTGAGAGCCTCTCCGACCAGCCGGTTCTGGATGCCGGGATAGTGGGCCTCGACGATCCGCTCCATCGTCTCGGCGTCGGGGAACCGGATGTAGTGGAAGAAGCAACGGCGCAGAAAAGCGTCGGGGAGCTCCTTTTCGTTGTTCGAGGTGATGACCACGATGGGGCGGACCGCGGCCCGGATCGTCTCGTCCGTCTCGTGGACGTAGAACTCCATCCGGTCGAGTTCCTGCAAGAGGTCGTTGGGGAACTCGATGTCGGCCTTGTCGATCTCGTCGATCAGCAGGACGGGCCGTTCGGGAGCGGCGAAGGCCTCCCAGAGCTTGCCCTTCTTGATGTAGTTGGCCACGTCCGCGACCCGGGGATCGCCCAGCTGGCTGTCGCGCAGGCGCGTCACGGCGTCGTATTCGTAGAGGCCCTGATGAGCCTTGGTGGTCGACTTGATGTGCCAGGTGATGAGGGGCGCGTTGAAAGCCCGGGCGATCTCGTAGGCGAGAACGGTCTTGCCGGTGCCGGGCTCGCCCTTGATCAGCAGGGGGCGCTCCAGGGCCACAGCCGCATCGACCGCAATCCGCAGGTCGTCGGTGGCGATATAGGCGTCCGTTCCCTGAAACTTCGACATCACGGCTCCAACATTCGACTGTGGGTGATCGGCGTAAACCAGAGGCGGGGCAGGGGGAAGCGACAATCCGACACGGGTTCCGTTAACCTTGCCGCCATATTTCCGGGCCTGATGGTGAGCGATAACCGGACGGGTCGGGAGCGAGATCAGATGAAGACGGCGTGGACAGTGGCGGCCCTGGCGGCTGCGGGTTTGCTGGTGAGCGCCTGTGGCGGGGCCTATGTGCCGAGCACGCCCCGCTACGCGACCCGGCTGGATCAGGCGCCGCCGCCGCCGCCGCCGCAATATCCGACCACGCCCGAGGCTCCGGTGGAGCCCGAGAGCGAGGCCGTCCTGCCGCCGGCGCCGTCGACGGACGTGGACGCCGTGGAACTGGCGCCGCTCGGGCCGCCCCCGCCGCCGCCCGCTTCGACGCCCTTGCCGCCGCCTCCGCCTCCGGCCCAGACGCCACCGCTAGACGGTGCGCCGGTTCGCCCGGGTGCGGTCTATGTGATCCAGGGCGGGGATACGCTGTCGGGCGTGGCCCGCCGGTTCGGCACGCCGGTCCGGACCCTCATGACCCTCAACGGCATCGGCGAGGACGGGTCGATCCGCCTCGGCATGCGGCTGATCCTGCCGGAAGGCGCCCGCGACGGCGGGACCGATCCCTATGCGACCGGCCCGTCGCCGTTCCAGGACACGGTGGTCCCCGAAATGACGGAGCCGGCTGCGCCTCCGCCGCCTCCGCCGCCGCCGGCCAGCACGCCGGTCGTGACGCCGCCGCCGCCGCCGTCCACGGGCGCGAGCCTCGACGCGGACGGCTTCCCGACCGCGGCAGAACTGGTGCGTCGCGCGCAGGGCCGCTTCGCTTGGCCGGTGCGGGGCGACCTGCTAACCCGCTTCGGGACGATGGGGTCTGGCCTGCGGAGCGACGGCATTAACATCGGCGCCGATGCCGGCACCGAGGTCCGCGCCGCGGCCGCCGGTCAGGTCGCCTATGCCGGCAGCAGCCTGCCGGGCTTGGGCACCACGGTCGTAATCGTCCACTCCGACGGCTGGGTGACGGCCTATTCCCACCTCGGCTCGACCAACGTGCGCATGGAGCAGCGCGTGACGCAGGGCCAGGTGATCGGCACCACCGGGACCACGGGCGGCGTGACCCAGCCCCAGGTCCATTTCGAGATCCGCTACACGCCCGCGCCCGCCGATCGGCCGCGTCCGGTGGACCCGATCCCGCTGCTGCCTCGCTAGATTGTCGGTGTCGGTGTCGGTCAGAACGAGCACCGACACGACCGACAGGGGTGACAGGGCTTGGCCCGTGTCGGTGTCGGTGTCGGTCCGAACGAGCACCGACACGACCGACACGACCGACAGGTGTCCGGCGCTGCGTCCGCCTGCTTGCCACGATGTCAAAGACCGAGCGGCTGACTATAAGCGCGAGCGGATGGACGGGGATAACCGAGCCGTAGAGACAGGCGGAAGACCTGATTTCAACGGCTTGGCCCCAGCCGTTGGCGGGGAAAACTCAGCCCTGGAACCCGTCGGCCTCGAGGAACGCCGCTTCCTCGGGCGTGGTCACCCGGCCGAGTGCGGCGTTGCGGTGCGGAAAGCGACCGAAGCGGGCGATGACGTCGTGATGGTGGCGCGCCCACTTGTCAGCGTCGGGTGTCGTGAGAGTCTTGAACAGGGCCAGTGACTGGCGCTGATCGTCCATGTCCTCGGAATGCTGGAGCGGCAGGTAGAGGAAGGGGCGCAGATCTTCCGGCAGGGCCTGGTCGTGGCCGTCAGCGATGGCGCGACGGGCGATGACGCGCGCGAGCGGGTCGGTCGCGAAGGCGTGACCGGTCTGGCGAAAACAGTTGCGAGGGAACTGGTCCAGCAGGAGGCAGAGGGCGAGCGCGCCCTCGGGGGTCGCGGACCAGTCCTCGTGGTCACCCCGAGCCGCGGCGAGATGATCGAGCTCGAAGCGGCGTCGGAACTCCGCGTCGAAGGCGTCGTCCTTGGCGAACCATTTCTGGGGGCCGGCCTCGACCCAGAAGGAAACGACGTCTGAGGGGCGGCTCACGAGGCGAACGCCACGAGCAGGCCGGTGGCGACGAAGGCGACGCCCAGGATGATGCCGGCCAGGCGGTAGCCCTTCACGTCGGCGTCGACGCGCAGGACGGAGAAGTCATGCCGATGCGGGTCGTAGCGGGCGGTGGTGGGGGAGCCGGAGGGGAAGGCGGCCATGACCGCCTCGGCCTCGGCGCGGCTCATGGAGACGCCGCCGAACTGCAGCCGCTTGCCGGTGTAGGAGGTCCCGGCGACCGAGTAGGAGTAGGTCAGGCGTGGCGCGAACTTGCCCTTGCCGAGGTTGCTCAGCTTCGCGCTTTCGATCACGGCGGGAACCTCGTTCCATTGCCGGGCCGCCTCCACTCGCGCCTCGAACTGGCGCGCCATCATGTAGAGACCAAGGCCACCGGCCAAGCCGATAGCGGCGAAGGCAAGCCCCAGTATGACCGTCGGCTCCATGTCCATCCCTCCCTTCCGAAGGGACAGCTTAGCCGCTGGAGAGGCATGGAGTTACAACCCGAGGTCGGCGCCGAGCGGCTCAGCCTCATCGACCGAAATCTGGAGCGCCGGGCGTTCCGGGATCGACGGCGATCCCAGTTCCATCCCGCTCATGCCGAGAGCCAGCAGCAGGGCGGTGATCGCGACCACCCACGCCCCGGCCTTTGCCTCGCGAACGGTGAAAACAGTCTCGCGCTTCATGTCGAAAGCCTCCCAAAGCAACAGCCTTGCGAGACAAACGGTCGCACCGGAGTCGCGTTCCGCGCGAACTAGTCGCCGATGAGCGCCTGTGCCCTGCGGAACACAGCCTCGAACATGGCGGGGGTCAGCCGGCCGGTGTTCGTGTTGAGCCGGCTGCAGTGATAGCTGTTGATGAGGTGGTAGTCGCCGAGGTCCGCCTCCGAGGCGTGACCCGCCTCGGCAGCCGACGCCTTGAGGCCCAGCGCCTTGAGCACATTTCGGCGCGAGACGTCGCCGAGGGTGAGGATCACCTTCAGGCGCGACAGGCTGCGGATCCGGTCGGTCAGGAACGGGCGGCAGGTGTTTTCCTCGGCCGTTGCCGGCTTGTTGCCCGGAGGCGCACAGCGGACGGCGTTGGTGATCATGCAGTCGACCAACGCCAGCCCGTCATTCGGGTCAGCCAGATATTCGCCGCGGGCGAAGCCGAGCTTGATCAGGGTCTCGTAGAGCAGCACGCCCGCGCCATCGCCGGTGAACGGGCGGCCGGTGCGGTTGGCGCCGGTGCGTCCAGGCGCGAGGCCGACGACCAGAAGGCGCGCGTCCGGGTCGCCGAACGAGGGGGCCGGACCGTTGTACCAGTCGGGATGGGCGGCCTGGTTCTCGCGCCGGTATTCGACCAGGCGCGGGCAGAGCGGGCAGTCGCGGGGCGGTTCGGGGGTCAATATTCTTCCCGTGTCGGGGTGGGCTCGTAGGACCGGGCCTGTTGGGTGCGCTCGCGGCCGAAGATCGGCAGGAGGTCGGCGAGGTCGATGAACGCATCCGCCGCCCGGCGCAGTTCGTCGGCGGCCTGGGGCGGTTGGCTTTTCAGCGTCGAGATGACCGAGACGCGTACGCCCTTCCTCTGCATCGCCTTGACCAGCGGGGCGAAGTCGCCGTCGCCCGAGAACAGCACGGCGTGGTCGATGCGCTCGGCCAGCTCCATCATGTCGACGGCGATCTCGACATCCATGTTGCCCTTGGTGCGCGAGCGGCCCTCATGGTCGGTGAAGCGCTTGGCGGCCTTGGTCACCATGGTGAAGCCGTTGTAGTCGAGCCAGTCGATCAGGGGCTTGATCGGGGAGTAGTCATCGCCCTCGACCACGGCGGTGTAATAGTACGCCCGGACCAGCACGCCCTTCTTGCGGAACTCGTCGACCAGTTTCTTGAAATCGATGTCGGCGGACAGCGCCTTGGCGGCGGAATAGAGGTTGGCCCCGTCGATGAAGAGGGCGAGACGTTCCGTCGGATAGAAGCTCATGGCAATATGGTCTCGTGAATACGTCCGAATGGGATGAGGCCGTCGTTATCGCCCTGGGCTCCAACTTGAAAGGGCCCTGGTCGTCGACGCGCGAGCTGCTGGAGGCGGCGCTGGCGCGGTTCCGTTCCGAGGGACTGGACGTGACGCACCAGTCGTCCTGGTGGCGATCCGCCGCCTGGCCGGACCCGGACGAGCCGCCCTTCCTGAACGCCGTGGTGGTGGTCGAGACGGCGCTCGATCCGCACGAGACGATGGCGGCGCTCAGCCGCATCGAAGAGGCCTTCGGTCGCGACCGGCACCGGACCAATGCGCCGAGGACGCTGGACCTCGATCTGATCGCCTACGGCCGGATCGTGGATCACGACAGCGGCCTGACCCTGCCGCATCCGAGGGCGCGGCAGCGGCGGTTCGTCATGGGCCCGCTGGCGGAGATCGCGCCGGAGTGGACGTGCCCGGAGACGGGGGAGCAAGCCGGGGCGCTGGTGGAGGGGTGCGAAATAGGATTGGATGCGCGCATCAGTTGAAGTGATCGGGGGATCATATGTTTGCGCCGTTCGCGTTGGTCTTCGCGCTTTTGGCCGGACAGGACCAGCCGCCCGAATGCCGGTTCGATGAGAGGGGGCTTGGCGACTACCAGGCCTGCGCGGACGCAACCGAGCCCGGGACGCCCTTCCACAATCTGGCCCTTATCAATCTGGCGAGCATCGCGACGCGCGAGGGGGACTACGAGCGAGCCGTCGCCATCCACGACTCGGTGACATTCGGGCCCAACTTCACCTTCACCAGCGATTCCGCGTTTCACGCCCTGCGGGCCCATGCGTACGAGCAAGTAGGTCGCCTGGACGAGGCGGCGGCCGACGCGCGGCTGGCGGCCGAAATCCTGACCGGCGGAGGGCCGTCCGAAATCCCGGAGGCGCAGCGCAATCCCGACCCGGAGCTCGTGCTCGTCTATATTCTGCCTATCCTTGCTCGCGCCGAAGATCCCGCGTTCGAGCCTGCGCTTGCGACATACATGGCCATGCCGGCGAGCGATTGGTTTACGCTCGGCAATCGCGCGGTCGTTCTGCTCGAACTCGGGCGGCTGGAAGAGGCGCTGGCCGTGAACGAGAGAGCTCTAGCCTTGCAGCCGCAACATCCGGCCATCCAGAACAGCCAGTGCTATATCCTGACGTTACTTGGCCGGGCCTCCGAGGGGCTACCCCACTGCCAGCGCGCGGTCGAACTCGCACCTGACGTCGCCCCTGTCCGGCACAGCATCGCCACCGCGCTGGCGGCGACGGGCCAATGCCAGGAAGCTGAAGCCCAACTTGCCGAGGCGCGACGACTGGACCCAGCTTCCGTCGGATATCGCGAGCCCATCCCCTGTTCGCCCGCCTGATATTGCACCCGCGAACGTGAACCGCTATCTTAGACGGCTACTCCCCGAACTTCCCGCACAAGAGAGTCTGAATGGCCCGCGTCACCGTCGAAGACTGCATTGAGAAAGTGCCGAACCGTTTCGGCCTGGTGCTGCTGTCCGCGCACCGCGCCCGAGCGATCTCGAACGGCGCCGCCCTGATGCTGGATCGTGACAACGACAAGAACCCGGTCGTCGCCCTGCGCGAACTGGCCGAGGATGCGGTCAAGCCCGAGACCCTCGAGGACAACCTCGTCACCACGCTGCAGCGCGTCGACGAGCGCACCGAGGCGGAAGAAGAGGCCGAGACCCTGGCCCTGCTGGCCGAGCCCCAGCACATGCAGATGAGCGAGAGCGAGCTGCTGCGCGCGCTGCAAAGCGACCGTGATGGCGGCCAGGAGGAGCGCTACTGACCGACGCCCGCGTCGATCGAAGTAGCTCCACCCCGGCGGCCCCGCCGCCGGCGCCTTCGGGCGCAGACGAAAAGCCTTCCAAACCCAAGACCCCGATCATGCGTCAGTTCGAACTGACCGATCGGGTGAAGGCCTATGATCCCAAGGCCGACGAGGCCCAGCTGGACCGGGCCTATGTCTATGCGACCCAGATGCACGGGTCGCAGAAACGCGCCTCAGGCGACCCCTATTACGCCCATCCGATCCAGGTCGCGGGCATCCTCACCGACTACAGGCTCGACAGCGCCTCGATCATCACGGCGCTGCTGCATGATGTGATCGAGGACACCTCGGCCACGCGCGACGACATCGCCGAGCGCTTCGGCGAGGAGGTGGCCGGCCTGGTCGAGGGGGTGACCAAGCTCTCGCAGCTGGAGCTCCAGGCCGAGCAGAGCCGCCAGGCCGAGAACCTGCGGAAATTCATCCTGGCCATCTCCAAGGACGTGCGCGTCCTGATGGTCAAGCTGGCCGACCGCCTGCACAATATGCGCACGCTTCAGTACGTGAAGCCCGAGAAGCGCGAGCGGATCGCGCGCGAGACCCTGGAGGTCTATGCGCCGCTGGGCCGGTCGATCGGCATGCACCGCATCGCCATCGAGCTGGAGGAGCTGGCTTTCGAGCATCTGCATCCGCAGGCGCGCGAAGCGATCGTGCGCCGGCTGGATGCGCTGAAGCTTGAGCAGGGCAAGGCCGTCACCCGCGTGACGGCTGAACTGGAGCGGACCCTGCTGGCCGAGGGCCTGAAGGCCCGGGTCTACGGTCGAGAGAAGACGCCGTATTCGATCTGGCGGAAACTTCAGCAGAAGTCGGTCGGCTTTTCGGCCCTGTCGGACATCTACGGCTTCCGCGTGATCGTGGAGACCGATGCGGACTGCTACCGCGCGCTGGGCGTGATCCACAGGCACTGGTCGATGGCAGGCGGCCGGTTCAAGGACTACATCTCGACGCCGAAATCGAACAACTACCGCTCGCTGCACACGACGGTGGTGGGGCCGCAGGGCACCCGCATCGAACTCCAGATCCGCACCGAGGAGATGGATCGCGTTGCCGAAGACGGCGTGGCGGCCCACTGGCGCTACAAGAACAACAACTACGGCTTTGATGCCGAGGCGGCGGAGCGGGCTGGCGGGCGCGATCCCCTGCAGACGCTGCGTCACCTGGTGCAGGTGGTCGAGCACGGCGGCGAGCACGACGAATGGGTCGAGCACGCCAAGCTGGAAATGTACCTGGATCAGGTCTTCGCCTTCACGCCGAAGGGGGAGTTGATCACCCTGCCGAGCGGAGCGATGCCGTTGGACTTCGCCTATGCGGTCCACACCGAGGTCGGCGACACGGCGGTGGGTGTGCTGATCAACGGTGAGAACCGGCCGATGCGCACGCGTCTGCAGAACGGCGACGTGGTCGAAATCCTGCGTGAGAAGACCGCCCAGATTCCGCCGGACTGGCGTAGCCTCGCCATCACAGGCCGAGCCAAGTCTGCGATCCGTCGCCACATCCGCACCACAGAGCGCGAGGAGTTCCAGCGGCTGGGCCGATCAGGCCTGGAGCAGGCCTTCGTGCGGGCCGGCAAGAAGCTCAAGGACGTCAGCCTGAAGCCGGCGCTGGAAATCCTGAACCTGGCCAGCGACGAGGATCTCTACGATGGGCTGGGCCGCGGCCGGATCACGGCGGGGTCGATCCTGGACGCTCTGTTCCCGACGCTGGGGCCCAAGGAACGGGCGGCGGTCCGGGCGCGCACGCGGATCGACGGCGGCAAGGCCGGGCGGTTGTTCGTGCGCGGCGGCGGGCTGACGCCGGGCGTCTCGATCCATTTCGCGCCGTGCTGCACGCCGGTGCCGGGCGACCGCATCGTCGGCATCGTCCAGCCAGGGCAGGGGCTGACGGTCCACGTGATCGACTGCGAGCGGCTGACCGAGTTCGAGAGCCAGGACGACCTGTGGCGCGACCTGCAATGGACGCCGCAGGCCGAGCGGCTCGGGCTGGGCACGGCGACGCTGAAGGCGACGATCCGCAATGCGCCGGGCGTGCTCGGCCAGGCCTGCACGATCATCGGCGAAGCCGGCGGCAACATCCTCAACCTGCGCATGACCCATCGCAAGGAAGACTTCTTCGAGGTCACCTTCGAAGTGGAGGTCACCGACGCCAAGCACGCCACCACGATCGCCGCGGCGCTGCGCGCCAATCCGTCGGTCGAGACCGTCGAGCGGGTGAAGGGCTAGGTCGGACGACGGCCGACGTAGTCGGCGGGCGTCTCGCCCCGCTCGCCGAGAGCTCGCAGGCACATGTCGGAATTGGGGCGCATGCGACAGGCGGCCGGGGCGGTCTCGTCGTAATAGACCTCGATTGCCGCCCGGGCTTCGTTGCAGGCTTGGCTGTACTCGTTCTCCCAGCAGGCTTCAGGTGTCTTCGAGCGTATGAAGCCGAAGAGGGTGACGCCGATCCCCACGATAATGAGGATTACGCCTAGGTTGCCGGTGAGGTTGGCTCTTCGCTTCATCATATCGTGGCGTGCTGCCTGATCGGCGGTGTCGAAGCCCACGACGCCGCCGGGCTGCATTCCCTCGAACTCGATTGTCGCGTTCTTGCGGAACCGCCCAAAGCTGTAGACCGACAGGAAGAGTCCCCCCGCGATCAATGCAAGGCCCAACAACATAATCATCGCACGCCCTCCCGTAGCACCGGTATGCAAGCTATTGCCCTAGGGTTGCCGGCGCAACCTGCGGTCAGGGTCTGTCAGCCGACAAGGCGGCTCACGAGGACAGGCAACTGGTCAAAGCGCTCCACCACCGCGTCCGCGCCGAGGTCGCCGATGGGCGTTTCGGAATAGCCGAAGCTGGTCAGGATGACCGGCGCTCCGATGGCGCGGGCGGTGGCCAGATCTGGGTGGCTGTCGCCAATCATGATGCAGCGGGCCGGATCGCCGCCGACCATCTCGACGGCTTCGTTCAGGTGGGCGCCCGAGGGTTTTCGCTCGCTGACGAGGTCCGGGCCGACGATGGCGGCGAAATGGCGGGACAGGTCCAGCGCCTCGAGCAGGGCGACCGACAGGTCGGTGCGCTTGTTGGTGACGACGACGAGCCGGGCGTCGGCTTGGGCGAGCCTTTCGAGGGTTTCTACGACGCCGTCATAGGGCCGGCTCTCGTCGGCGATGCGGGCGAGATAGAGATCGATGAACCTTTCCATCAGCGCGGTCTCGGCGGAGGCGTCGAAGGTCGCGCCGGCTTCGCGGAAGCCGTGGTCGAGCAGGGCCTTCACGCCGCCGCTGATGAGGTGGCGTGCGGACGATAGCGGCACAGTCGGATAGCCGCGCTCGGGCAACAGGACGTTTAGCACGCCGATCAGGTCGGGCGCGGTCTCCACCAGAGTGCCGTCGAGGTCGAAGGCGAGGGTCCAGCCGGTGAGGTTCATGTCCGCCTCCTAGCCGACTCGTTACGACGGAACGATGGGGCCTCGGGACAAGCCCGACGGTGACGGTGTAGAAGCGGCCCGACCAGTTCGAGGAATCGCTATGTCCGCACGCGCCGCCGTCATTCTCGCCGCTGGGCAGGGGACGCGGATGCGTTCGCCGCTGCCCAAGGTGCTGCATCCGCTGGCGGGGCGGGCGATGCTGGATCACGCGATCGACGCGGCCGAGGCGTTGGGCTGCGAGAAGATCGTCGTCGTGGTCGGGACCCATTCGCCGGAGGTGGGCAGGCATGTCGAGAATCGGCTGGGCGCGGGGGCGGTGGCCATCCAGGACCCGCCGCTGGGGACGGGACATGCGGTGAGGGCGGCCGAGCAGGCGCTCGCGGGTTTCCAGGGCGATGTCGTCATCACCTATGCGGATTGTCCACTGCTGAGGGCGCCGTCGATCCAGCCAATGTTCGGCAGCACGGCGGCGGTGACGGTCTTGGGGTTCCAGGCGGCCGATCCGGGCGCCTATGGGCGGCTGGTCATGGGCGACGGCGACGCCCTGCTGAGGATCGTGGAGGCCAAGGAGGCGTCCGAGCATGAGCTGAAGGTCGACCGCTGCAACTCGGGCGTCATGGTCTGCGAGCGGGGCCTGCTGTTCTCGCTGCTATCCGAGGTGAATAACGCGAACGCCAAAGGCGAGTACTATCTGACCGACATCGTGGAGCTGGCGCGGGCGCGAGGCCTGCATTGCCGGGCTACCTTTACCGATGAGGGCGCCGTTCAGGGGGTGAACTCCCAGGCTGAGCTGGTTGCGGCCGAGGCGCAGTTCCAGTCGGTTCAACGCGACCACTTCTTGACGAACGGCGTGCGGATGCCTGCGCCCGAGACAGTATGGTTCGCTTGGGACACCGAGGTCGCGGCAGGCAGCTCGATCGAGCAGAACGTGGTGTTTGGGCCCGGTGTGAAAATTACCGGCCCGGCCAACATCCGGGCCTTCAGCCATCTGGAAGGGGCGACGGTCGAGGCCGGGGCCGAGGTCGGGCCCTATGCGCGGCTGAGGCCGGGGGCCGGGATCGGGCCCAAGGCCCGGGTCGGCAACTTCGTCGAGGTGAAGGCCGTGAAGATGGGCGAGGGGGCCAAAGCGAACCACCTGTCCTATCTGGGCGACGGCGAGGTCGGGGCGGGCGCCAACATCGGCGCGGGCACGATCTTCTGTAATTACGACGGGTTCAACAAGGCGAAGACGGTCGTGGGCGACGGGGCCTTCGTGGGCTCGAACTCGGCGCTGGTGGCCCCGGTCACGATTGGCGCGGGGGCCATGACGGGGTCTGGCTCGGTGGTGACCGAGGACGTGCCGGACGGCGCGCTCGCGCTGGGCCGGGCCAAACAGGAAAACAAGGAGGGCTGGGCGACGAGGTTTCGCGCGCTCATGAGCGAGCGGAAGGCGCGCAAATGAGCCCGGACGACCAGAAACGCATCGCCGGCGAGGCCGCCGCCCTCCGCGTGGACCCCGGCATGGTCGTGGGCCTCGGGACCGGCTCGACGGCGGCGTGGTTCGTGAAGGCGCTGGCGGCGCGGGGGCTGGAGGGCTTGCGGTGCGTGCCGACGTCGGAGGCGACGGCGGAGCTGGCGCGGTCGCTGGGCCTGACGATGGTCACGCTGGAAGACGTATCGCGCATCGACCTGACCGTCGACGGGGCCGACGAGATCGGGCCGGGGCTGGCGCTGATCAAGGGCGGCGGCGCGGCGCTGTTGCGCGAGAAGCTGGTCTGGGAGGCGTCGGAGCGCTGCATCGTCATCGCCGACGCGGGCAAGGTGGTGCAGACGCTGGGCGCCTTTCCGCTGCCGATCGAGGTGGTGGCCTTCGGGCACAAGACGACCGGCAACCGGATCGCCGACGTGCTGCTGGACCACGAGATCCAGATGCCCGCGCGGGTGCGCACGGCGGACCGGGGGCTGGTCCGCACCGACGGCGGCAATCTGATCTATGACGCCGCCTGCAAGGCCATCCACGAGCCGGCGCGGCTGGCCGACGACCTGAAGCTGATCACCGGCGTGGTCGAGCACGGCCTGTTCCTCGACCTGGCGGACG
>CAMLNT010000037.1 GCA_946481425.1 uncultured Brevundimonas sp. | reverse complement strand
CGACGTCTATGTCGTGGACCGGATGATGCCGCGCCTGGACGGCGTGGGTATGGTCGAGACCCTCCGTCGCGAAGGCGACCAGACACCCGTGCTGTTCCTGTCGGCGCTGGGTGAGGTCGAGGACCGGGTCACGGGCCTGAAGGCCGGCGGCGATGATTATCTGGTCAAGCCCTATGCCTTTCCCGAACTGATCGCCCGTGTCGAGGCGCTCGCGCGTCGTCGCGAGACGGGCTCGGTCCAGACAGTCCTCAAGGTGGGTGATCTGGAGATGAACCTGATCAGCCGCGAGGTCACGCGGTCCGGTCAGGATATCGATCTGCAGCCGCGTGAGTTCCAGCTCCTAGAATTCCTGATGCGCCACGCCGGTCAGTCGGTGACCCGCACCATGCTGCTGGAGAAGGTCTGGGAATATCACTTTGATCCCCAGACGAATGTGATCGACGTCCATATCAGCCGCCTGCGCTCCAAGATCGACAAGGGCTTCGACAAGGCGATGCTGCAGACCGTGCGCGGGGCGGGATACCGCCTGGAGGCCTGAGCCCGTGAGGCTGCCGTCAGTCTTCCGGCGCACGCCGTTCAGGCTGACGCTTCTCTTCCTCGCCCTGTTCGCGACGGCGGCCAGCGCGCTGCTGCTCTTCATCTACTTTGCGTCGCGAAGCGAAGCCGAAACGCGCGCCCAGGCTGACGTGCGGCGAGAGCTGTCCGTCCTGACCGCCATCTACCGCGAGCGGGGCGTCTCCGCCCTGAACGTCGAGCTGATCGACCGGACCTCGAAGGGCGGCGACTACATCTATCTGCTGATGGATGCAGACGGTCGGGCGCAGACCGGCAATGTCAACGAAAGCCCGATCGAGGACTATTCCGGCGGAGAGCAGTGGGACTCATTCCGTCTTTCCAGCGCCGACGCTCGCGGACGCGTCGTGCGCCGCGCGGCCATGGGTGTCCAGGTCCGCCTGTCGGGCGGCGAGCTGCTCTTCGTGGGCGAGGATATCGGGGACACCGAGGCTTATCTGACCCGGCTCTCGATGGCGCTCTGGGGCGCCGCGGGGCTGGTCTTCCTGCTGGGCCTCGGCGGGGGGGTGCTGGTGAGCCGGCAGGTGGAGCGCAGCCTTGGTCGCCTCACGCGCGTGGTGACGGCCGTCCAGGGCGGCGACTTCAAGCAGCGCGCGACTGTCCGCAATACCGGCGACGAACTGGACGAGCTCGGCGGCGCGCTCAACGCCATGCTGGATCGGCTCGAACAGTCCATGGCCTCGATTCGCCATGCCGGCGACGCCATCGCCCATGACCTGCGCTCGCCCCTGACACGGATGCGGGCGCGGCTGGAGGTGGCCCTCATCGACGCTGAAGCAGGGCGGGTCGACGCCAAGGACGCACTTGCCCAGGCCCTGACCGAGGCCGACGAACTGCTCAAGACGTTCAACACCGTGCTGGCCATCGCGCGTCTTCAGGCGGCGTCTGATGTGCCGGATCCGGCGGTCATTGACGCGGCCGATCTCGCCGCGGACATGGCGGAACTCTATGAACCCGCCGCCGAGGACAAGGGCCTGGAGTTCGGCGCCGAGATCGAGCAGGGTCTCGATATCCGGGGCAATCGCGCCTTCCTGGCCCAGGCCCTCGCCAACCTCATCGACAACGCCATCAAATACACCCCGACGGGTGGTGCGGTCATGCTGCGCGCGCGTCGCCGGTCGACTGGAGAGGTCGAATACTCCGTGACGGACACCGGACCGGGCGTGCCGGACGAAGACCGCGACCGGGTCGTCCAGCGCTTCGTCCGGCTGGACAACAGTCGTACGGAGCCAGGCTCGGGACTCGGTCTCTCGCTGGTGCAGGCCGTGGCCGAAGCGCACGGCGGACGTATCCAGCTCGATGAGGGGCCCGGCTCGCTCGATGGCTCCGGGCCGGGGCTGCGGGTCGCCCTTCTCCTTCCGGCCGCATGACAGCGGGCCTGATAGCGCGCCTGCGTCCGCCGGGGCCCGTGATCGACCCGACAGCGGCCGTCGCGACCCTCGAGGCCATCGGCGCTGCGGCGACAGAGCAGGCCTGGGAAGCCCTTTGGGCCGAAGCGGCTCCCAGTCTGACCCCTGTTTTTGCGGCGTCGCCGTATCTGGCCTCGATCTGTCGACGCTGGCCGGGCCGCCTGCGAGCGATACTGGAAACGGCGCCGGAAGCCCGCCTGGCGGAAATCCTGGCCGAAACGCTGGCGCTGGAAGGCGGGGCGGAGGCTCGCAAACGCCCGCTGCGGCTGCTCAAGGCCGAGCTGCATCTTCTGACCGCACTGTGTGATCTGGCTGGCGCCTGGTCGCTGGACGAGGTGACCGCAGCCCTTTCCGATTTTGCCGATGCGACCGTCCGGTCGGCGCTGGCCGCGGTGAGTATCGACGCGCGCGAACGGGGGCGGCTGCTAGCGGCGGACGATACCGCCAATCCGATCCCCGGTCTGTTCTGCCTGGCCATGGGCAAGCACGGAGCCGGCGAACTCAACTATTCTAGCGATATCGACGTCACCTTTTTCCACGACCCTGACCCGTTGCGGGCCGTCCTGTCAGATCGGGAGGAGACGCAGGCCTTCGCGGATCGGATGGCGGGGGCCGTTGCCCGGTTGCTGTCGGAGCGGACCGGCGACGGCTATGTCTTTCGGGTCGATCTGCGGCTGCGACCAGACCCCGGCTCGACGCCGCCCGTGGTCGCCTCGCCCGCGGCCCTGACCTACTACGAGACGGTCGGTCAGAACTGGGAACGCGCCGCCTTCATCAAGGCCCGGCCGATCGCGGGCGATCTGGACGGGGCGACGCGCTTTCTCAAGGCGCTCGAGCCCTTCATCTGGCGGCGCAGCCTGGATTACGGCGCGGTCGCCGACATCCATTCCATCAAGCGTCAGATTCACGTTCACAAGGTGGACGACCGGCCCGACGCCGCCGGCGCCAATCTGAAGCTGGGGCGCGGCGGCATCCGTGAGATCGAATTCTTCGTCCAGACCCAGCAACTGATCCTCGGTGGTCGTGACCCGTCTCTCAGATCATCCCGGACGCTCGACGCGCTCAAGGCGCTGACGCGCGCTGGACACGTCGCGAGCGCGGTCTGCGATGAGTTGGCGAACGCCTATGTCCGTCTGCGCGATCTGGAACACCGGGCGCAGATGCTCGAGGACGAGCAGACCCACATCCTGCCCGAGGATCAGGCACGGCGCAGCGCCGTGGCGGCTCTCGCCGGGGAAGGTGACCTCAAGGCCTTCGACGCCGCGGTGTCAGACCTCCTGGCGCGTGTGAACCGGCGATATGGCGAGTTGTTCGCGGGCGACGAACAGCTGTCTTCCGAGTATGGCAGCCTGGTCTTTACGGGAGTCGAGAACGATCCCGAGACCCTGCAAACCTTGGAGCGGATGGGATTTTCCAGCCCGGCAGCCGTGGCTGACACCATCCGTGGCTGGCACCACGGCCGGGTCGCGGCGACCCGGACGGCACGAGGCCGGGAAGTCTTCACCCGCCTCGCGCCGAGGCTCCTCGACGCCTGCGCGGCGACCGGCGCGGCGGACGCCGCCTTCAGCCGCTTCGCCCATTTCTTCGAGCGCCTGCGCGCTGGCGTACAGGTACAATCGCTCTTTCTGGCCCAGCCCAACCTGTTCCGCCTGATCCTCGAAACCATGGCCTACTCGCCTCGGCTGGCCCAGACCTTGGCGCGGCAGGCCTCGGCGCTGGACGCCATCATGGACGCGGCCTTCTTTCAGCCCATCACGGACGACTCGGGGATTGTCGGCGAGATCGAACGGCAGGCCGCCGCGGCGCCGGACTTCGAGGGGGCGATGAACGCCGTTCGCCGCCAGCACCGCGAGCAGGCCTTCCGCATCAGCCTGCAGGTTCTGTCCGGAGCGGCGGATCCAGTACAGGCCGGTGAGCCCTTCTCGGACCTGGCCGAGGCCTGCGTGCGAGCCATGGCCGGGGCCGCGATGCGCGAAGTCGAGCGGGTCGGGGGAGCGATCGATGGCCACGTCGCCGTGGTGGCGCTCGGCAAGCTGGGTTCACGGGAAATGTCCGGCGCATCCGACCTCGACCTGATGGCGGTCTACGAGGCCTCGGCGGACGCCGCGTCCGCAACCCGGGGATGGAGCCCGGACGTCTGGTATGGCCGCTTCACCCAGCGTCTGATCGCCGCGCTGTCGGCGCCGACCGCCGAGGGCGGCCTGTACGAGGTCGACATGCGGCTGCGGCCTTCAGGCGCCGCGGGTCCGGTCGCGGTCAGCTTGGCAGGGGTCCGCGACTACTACGCGCGCGAAGCCGATACATGGGAGTTCATGGCCCTCACCCGCGGCCGAGTGGTCTGGGCCAGCGAGACGGCGTTCGGCGATGAGGTAGCCGCGACGCTTGAAGCCGTCCTGCGACGTCCTCGCGACGCCGAGGTCACCCGACACGACGCAGCGGCCATGCGGGGGCTGATGGCGCGTGAGCTCCCGGCCTGGGGCGTGTGGGATATGAAGCGCTCGCCTGGCGCGCTCATCGACTGCGAGTTCGTCGCCCAGACTCTGCAGCTCCTGTCGGCGGCCCAGGGCGGCCCTTTGCGGCAGGGAACGCACGCGGCGCTGACTGCGCTCGCTCAGGCGGGCTTGATGGATGAGGCGGACTTCGACGCTCTCTCCCACGGCTGGACCCTCCATCAATCGCTGGCCCAGCTCATGCGCGCCGCCCTCGAACGCCGCAGTGATCCCGGCGCAGAGCCCTCGGGCTTCCAGCGTCGCCTGGCGCGGCTCGCCGAAGTCGAGGATCTGGAGGCGCTCGAGCGACTTTTGCTTGAACGGCGTCAGGCGGTCCGCGCCGTCTTCGAACGGCTGGTCGGCCCGGTCGCGACGGATCGGCCGCCGACCGCCGTTTGAGGAGGTAGACTTGAACGTCCCTTCTCTTACGGAGCACACCATGAAGGTTCTTCTGATCGGCGCCGCGACCGCGCTTGCACTGGGCGGCGCCGCCATGGCGCAGGACGGCCGCCGTGGCCCTGGCGCTGCGGACACCGACGGCGACAGCCGCGTCAGCCGTGCCGAGTTCATCGCTGCGGCCCTGCAGCGGTTCGACACGAATGACGCCAATCGGGACGGCGCCATCACGACCGAAGAGGTTCGCGCCGCGCGCGAGACCCGGCGCGACGAGCGGCGCGAGCGCGTCTTCGCAGCGCTCGACACGAACGGCGATGGCTCCATCTCTCGCGCAGAGTTCGACGCCCGGGCCGAGCAACGCGGTGAGCGTGGTGAGCGTGGTGAGCGCGGGCGCGGCGGACGTCATCATCGCTTCGGCCGTGCCGGCCGCGGCGGCTTCGAGGCCGACGGCGTCACCCGGGCTGAGGCCGAGACCCGCGCCGGTGCGATGTTTGATCGTATGGACACCAACGACGACGGCTATCTGACCGCCGAGGACCGCGAAGGTCGCCGGTGGGGTCGCCGGGGTCCGTCTGCGGGGTAGGATGATGCCAGACGCGGGCTTTCGAGCCATGGGCGTCGAAGGAAAGGCGAGGCGGTTTGGCGTCACCGACGGCGGATCCGGACGAAGAACTTGTGATCCGCGCCGGTCGAGGCGAGGCCGCAGCCGCTCGCGACCTCGTGGCCCTGAAGCTCCCGCGCATGGTGCGCCTGGCCTATCGCATGCTGGGCGATCCTATAGCGGCGGAGGACGTGGCGCAGGAGGCGATGCTTCGCGCCTGGAAGCAGGCGCCGACATGGACGCCGGGCCGGGCGAAGTTCGACACCTGGCTTCACAGGGTAGCGCTGAACCTCTGCTACGATCGGCTGCGGCGCCGTCGGGAGGTGCTGACCGATATGGTGCCCGAGACGGCCGATCCGGGCCCCTCGCCGGATCAGGGCTGGGCCGAGCGCGACGTCTCGCGGCAGGTCCAGGCGGCTTTGGCAAGGTTGCCCGCCCGCCAGAGGGAAGCCATCACGCTCTGCCATTATCAGGAGCTCTCCAATATCGAGGCCGCCGGGCTGATGGGGGTCAGTGTCGAGGCCCTGGAGAGTCTGCTCTCACGGGGCCGGCGCGGCCTTCGCGAAGCGCTCTCCGAACTCGCACCGGAAAGGGGTAGGAAATGACCATGGGGCTGGAGCGATTTGAACGATTGGTCGACGCCTATGGCGCCGATCCCCACCGCTGGCCTCAGGCCGAGCGCGCCGAGGGGGAGGCCCTGATCGCGTGCGACGCGCGTGCGCGAGCCCTGCTCGACGCGGCGGCAGAGCTCGATGCCCTTCTGGACAGTGCTCCTGCAGCCGAGCCGTCCGAAATCCTGCGCAACAGAGTGTTGCGGGCAGCGGCCAGGGCACAGCCGGCCGTCATCCGCATGGGCTGGATGTCGGGCGCGGGTTGGGCAGCCGCGGCGGCGGCTGGAGTGCTCGTGGGTGTGTCGGTCGGCCAGCAGATGAGCCAGGCCTGGCAGGCCGACGCAATCTTGGAGCAGGCGTCCGCCTGGAGCGCGGACGAAGCGGAGTACTACGGATGACCGATCGAGGACTGAAGGTCGCTCTGGCTGTTTCCGTGGCGGTCAATATCTTCGTGGCGGGAGCCGTCGTCACGGGGCTCGCTGTGGGCCTGCGCGGCCTGCCTGAGAGGCCCCATCGTGACCGTCCGCCGGTGATTTCGCTGGTCCAGTCACTCGACGAGGCCGACCGGGCCGAAGCCGAGGAGACGCTTCGTTCGACCGCTCTCGCGGCGCGCGGCGACTTCGAGACAGCGCGCCGGGAGCGCGCTGAAGCCATCGATCTGGCGAGTGCGGAGACGTTTGACCGACCGGCCGTTGAGGCGGCCTTGGCCCGGTCGCGCGCGGCAGAGGCCGCCGGCCGCGCTCGCCTGGAAGGCACGATGCTGAACCTGCTTGAGCGGCTTGATCGGGAGGACCGTCAGCGCCTCGCGCCGGCCCTGGCCCGTCGGGGTCGGGACGGCGGCCCGCGGCGCCGGTTCCGCGAGAGGGATGACGGCGCCGCCGCAGTATCCCAACGTGAGGCGACAGCGCCGTCCGAGGGTTGATCCTCAGGCAGCCTCGGCGCGATCCGACGTCTGCCGGGCCGGCAGGAGCACGGTGACGGTGGTGCCTTCCCCCGGCGCGCTGCTCATCTCGAAGCGACCGTGGTGCATCTCTACCAGCGATTTGGTCAGCGCCAGACCCAGGCCCGTGCCCTGTGTGGCCCGCGCGTGCTTGGTCTCGACCTGTTCGAAGGGCTGGGCCAGGCGCGGCAGGTCTTCGGCGGAGATACCGATGCCAGTGTCTGTCACGCTGATGTATGCCCAGCCCGCCTCGACGCCTGCCTTGACCGACACCTTGCCGCCGCGCGGCGTGAATTTGATCGCATTCGACAGCAGGTTCAGCAGGACCTGCTTGAGTGCCCGATAGTCGGCCTGAAGGGTGGTGTCGGCCCCCAACTCGCTCGAAAGCCTGATCTCGGCCTCTTCGGCGCGCCCGCGCATCAGCCGAACGGCGTCCTGGCAGAGTTCCTCCAGATCGATGGTCTCGAAGCGCATCTGCATCTTGCCGGCCTCGATCTTGGCCATGTCGAGAACGTCGTTGATCAGGGCGAGCAGGTGCTGGCCGGAGTTGAGGATATCCTGGCAGTACTCCTTGTACCGTTTGTCCCCGAGCGGTCCGAACATCTCGCCGGCCATGATTTCCGAAAAGCCGTTGATGGCGTTCAGCGGCGTCCGCAGTTCGTGGCTCATATTGGCCAGGAACTCAGACTTGGCCTGGTTGGCCGCCTCGGCGCGGATCTTGGCGACTTCGTACTTGCGGGCCAGATCGGACAGCTCGACCTGATTGGCCTCCAGCTGGGTGACCAGTTGCTGGAGCTCCTCCTCGTTTTTGGCCCGCATCGCCTCCTGGCGCTTGATGGCGGTGATGTCGGCGGCGGTCATGACCGAGCCGCCGTCGGCGGTTCTGCGGTCGCTGATCTGCAGCCAGCGTCCATCCTGCAACTCAACCTCGCGCACGCCCGCCCGCCCGTCCGGCGCCGGCGCCTGGCTGCGGATGGCGAGCGAGCCGATCTTCATCAGCGCCTCTTTGCCGGCCCCCGCCTTCAGGACCTTCTCCTCGATCTGGAAGGTATCGGCGAAGGCGAAGTTGCACAGGATCAGTCGGTCGTGCCGGTCGAACAGGACGAAGGCGTCGGACACGCTGTCGATGGCGTCGCGGAGACGGCTCTCGGCCGCCATCGCCCGGGCCTTGGAGCGGCGCTCGTCGGTGACATCAATGGCTACGCCGACCAGCTGATCGTAGCCGTGCTGCTCGCGGGGCGTGGACGCCTGGCCGCGCACCTCGATCCAGCGGGCGCGCCCGCCCTCGTGGCGGATGCGGAACGCGGCTTCGAATTGTCCGTAGGCAGCCGCCTGTCGCAGCGCATGCAGCAGGCCCTGCTGATGCTCCTGGGAAAGCAATCCGAGGATGTCATCGCCGCTCGCGACTGGCCCACCGGTCCAGCCCAGCATGGCGGCCATCTGGTCCGACAGGGTCACGCGGTCCTGATCAAGGTCCCACTCCCACACGCCGCAGCGCGCGGCCTCTACGGCCATCCGGAACCGGCGCTCGGTGTCCGCCTGAATCCGTCCGGCGCGCCGCGACTGGAACAGGAGCAGGGCCGTGAGCGCCGCGCCGATCGCCAGCGGACCGAGCAGGACCCAAGCGCTGTCGAAGAAGGCGCCCGGGGTGACGCCGACGCCCGCGCCGCTGCGCATGGTGAGAACATAGAGAGGTTCGGCGCCGATGCGCGCCGACGCAACGGCCACCTGCGCGTCCTGCACCCGCCCTGCGATGACGCTCGCGGTCTCGGCAGCACTGGTCATGGCTTCCGGGTCGATGGCCAGAGCGTCTGTCACACCGACGAATTCAGATCCGTCCGTAACGGCGAAGAGCTCGCCCCCCGCGCCGGCGATCAGGAACTCGCTGCGGCCATCCTGCGCGAGATCCGCCGTCGGATCGATCAACGCAGCCAGGACCAGACCATCGGCGGCGCGCCGCAGGATCAGGAACCGGCCGTCTGGGGCGCGTCGGAAGGCGGTGGCGTCGACCTGTGCCGCCTCGGCGGCCGAGAAGGGTTGGGCGCCGACGCGCCGCGTCGCCGCCGCCACTTCGCCATAGGGTCCGATGACAGCCACCGAGGCGGCGGCGTCTCCGGCGATCGCTTGGGCGCGTTCCGCCGCGTCGAGCGGCCGACCTGGGTTTCGCGCGAGTTCCTCGGCGGCGATCCTCAGGCCGGCGTTTGCCCGGCCGATCCGGGCGTCGAGCCGCGCGGCCGCCAGCGACGCCTGGTTGACGAGCGCCTGTGCCGCCTCGGCGGTTTCGTCGCGCGGCCGTTCGCGGATTTCACGAGCATACAGAGCGGTGTAGGCGGCCAGGGCGATCGCGGCGATCAGGACGCCGACGCGCAGCCAGCTCGGCATGACGGATGCGCCCGCACGGTTGCCCGCGTCGGTCGTCCGCCGTCCTGGCTGTGCTCCCCGCCGCTCGGGACGCTGCACGCGCCACTCCCTTGATTCGCCCGCGATTCAGAATCCTAACGGGCGACCAAGATTCGCGTAAGAGTCTTCAGGCAGCCGCTGTTTCAGAAGTCGGTCGGGCGTCGACCGGCGGGGCCAGGACCTCCGTCACGAACTTCAGGACGGTGCGCGCCGCCATGGCCATTTCCAGCATGACCGGCGCGGCGTCGTCAGGCGCCTCATCGACGTTGCGCACCAATTCCTCGGCCAGCTTCATCAAACGCGGAGAGGCCGCGATCAGCCTTGCCTGCATTTCGATCCGATGCGGATCGCGATCGTATTCCGCGCCCGGCACGCGCCAGCCGCCCCAATCCTGGGGATCGGTCACCACGACCGGATAGGTGCCGGGGAATGGATGATGAGGCACGTCCTCGGCCAGCTGCCACTTGTTCTTGGCCCGCATTAGCCGCCACTCGCCGACGCCCTGCTCTACGACGGGGTCCTCTTCCGGCGTGGCCAGTTCATGCGCCAGAAACTCGCGCCCGAGACCGACGTCGTAGGTCACGCGCACCGGCTCCGCGAACCCCTTGGCCCAGACGGGCTGGATCTTTTCGATGGTGGCCCAGGCGCCCACGCATTCGACCCAGACCTTCTGGCCCCTTTGAAACTGTGCGCGCGCCACGGCGATCTCCCTTCCGGAGGCAATCGCCGCACACTGACCGATCAGGCGTTGAAGACCGGTTCAGGGGCAGGGTGAAGAGGGGGTTAAGGCTCGCGCCTCAACCCTTCTTCGAAATTTGCTCCAGCGCGTCGCCGGCGGCCTTGTCCTTGCCGTTCAGCGCGAGGTCGCCCAGCGACACCACCCCGACCAGTTCCTTGTCCCGATTCACGATCGGCAGTCGGCGGATCTGCTTTTCAGCCATGCAGGCCAGCACGTCCTTGGCCGGCTCGTCGTCATAGCGCCATTCCAGCGCCTCGCTCATTACCTCCGAGACGGCGGTGTCGAAGGACCGGCCTTCAGCCACGGCGCGCACCGTCAGGTCGCGGTCAGTGACCACACCCTGGATCTTGCGGCCGTCGCAAACGGGCATGAAGCCGAAATCCCCGGCCGCCATTTTCTGTGCGACCGACTGAATGGTGTCTTGGGGGCGGGCAACCTCGACGTCGCGCGTCATCACTTCGCTGATATTCATCACCGGCTCTCCTGTGGTGGGAAACGTGATGCCAAAACCCGCCGCAAGCGGTGCGGTTCCGGCGGCTGGCGTCACAGGCCCGACGGCGCTATGCCCCGGCCCATGACCGCATCTCCCAAAGACCAGGCCCAAGCCATTCTCGCGCGCCTCGGCGTCTCTCTCGCCGCGTCGGGCCTCGAGGCCACGTCGCCCGTCGACGCCTCCAGCCTCGGCCATGTCGCGGTCCACTCAGCCGAAGACGCCAGAGCCGCTGTCGGTCGCGCCGTCACCGCCTTCGAGTGCTGGCGCCGCATTCCCGCGCCGCGGCGGGGCGAATTGGTCCGGCTATTCGGTGAGGAGCTTCGCGCCGCCAAGGACGACCTCGCCATGCTGGTCACGCTCGAGGCCGGCAAGATCGTTTCCGAGGGCCTCGGCGAGGTGCAGGAGATGATCGATATCTGCGATTTCGCCACCGGTCTGTCCCGCCAGCTCTACGGCCTGACCCTGCCCAGCGAACGCCCCGGCCACCACATGCGCGAAACCTGGCAGCCGCTGGGTCCCGTCGGCGTCATCTCCGCCTTCAACTTCCCCGTCGCCGTCTGGGCCTGGAACGCCGCGCTCGCGCTCGTTTGCGGCGATCCGGTGCTCTGGAAGCCCTCCGAGAAGACCCCGCTCACCGCCTTGGCGACCCAGGCCGTCTTCGAGCGCGCGGTTGCGCGGTTCGGCGCCGATGCCCCGGCTCATCTTTCCCAGGTCCTCATCGGCGAGCGCGACCTCGGAGAGACTTTGGCGTCGGACCCGCGCGTGCCGTTGGTCTCGGCTACGGGCTCGACCCGCATGGGCAAGGCCGTCGCCCAGGTCGTGGCCGGCCGCCTCGGTCGCTCCCTGCTGGAGCTCGGCGGCAACAACGCCATGATCGTCACGCCCTCGGCCGATCTCGACATGGCCGTGCGCGCCGTCGCCTTCTCTGCCGTCGGGACCTGCGGCCAGCGCTGCACGACGCTCCGACGCCTTATCGTCCATGAGGACGTCGCCGAGACTCTGACCAGCCGCCTCGTGAAGGCTTACGGCAGCCTCCCGATCGGCGATCCGTCTGATGCTGCGACCCTTGTCGGTCCGCTCATCGACGAGGACTCCGCCCGTGGCTTCGCCTCCGCACTCGACCAGGCCCGCAAGCAGGGGGGCGAGGTCCTGACCGGCGGAGACCGCCTCGACCGCGACGGCTGCTACGTCACCCCCGCCATCGTCCGGATGCCCGCCCAGTCGCCGGTCGTCATGCACGAGACCTTCGCGCCGATCCTCTACGTCCTGACCTACCGCGACTTCGACGAGGCCGTGGCGATCCAGAACGCGGTGCCGCAGGGCCTGTCGTCCTGCGTCTTCACCGGCTCGATCCGCGAGTCCGAGCGCTTCCTGTCGGCCTGGGGGTCGGACTGCGGCATCGCCAACGTCAACATCGGCCCGTCCGGGGCCGAGATCGGCGGCGCCTTCGGCGGCGAGAAGGAAACCGGCGGCGGCCGCGAGTCCGGCTCGGACGCCTGGAAGGCCTACATGCGCCGCCAGACCCAGACCGTGAACTTCTCCGACAGCCTGCCTCTGGCCCAGGGCGTCCGCTTCGACGTCTAGGAGTAGGGCGCGGGAGTCGGCTCGGGCTTGCGCCGCATCCGGTGGAACAGCTTCCAGACGCCCCAGAACAGGAAGATCAGCAGGATCGGGATCAGGATGGGGATCACGAAGGCGACCAGCACCGTCCCCACGCTCAGGATATCCTCGAGGAAGCTGAGAAACGGATTGGCCAGCCCGCCGGTCGTGGCGGTCGAGGCCGCCCGCGTGCCGCCCTGGGCCGCACCGAACGCCAGGGCTGTCGGCGCGCCCACGATGATCCCGGCGATAGCCGCCGCCGTCGGATCCAGGCCCGCGAACATCGACCCGGCCACCACGGCGCCCGCAACCGGCCGTGCGATGATGCCGATGGCGTGCAGGGCATTGTCCAGAACCGGAATCTTGTCGCCCAAAATCTCCAGGAAGGTCGCAACCGACAGGGCCGCGACCGCGCCATTGGACGTCATCCAGGCCATGCTTTCATTCAGCTCGATGCCGAACAGGTGAAACTTGGCCGCCAACGCCGCCATCAGCATTGGCACGAAGATCCTGAGGCCCGACGCGGCCGCCAGACCCAGGCCCAGCAGGGCCGGCAGCACCCAGGTCTGCAGGAGGTCGGGTGAGGGGAGGGCGTCCATGGCTCAGTCTCCGGCCTGCAGCGTCAGCCGCGTCTGGTTGCGGAAACGCCAGGCGTCGTCTCCGGCTCCCACCGGTCTGACGTCCTTGATGGACAGCAACTCAGTCCCATCGCGCGTCTCGGTGATCCGGATTTCGGCCGGCGAATCGTCGTCCTCGCCAATCCGCGAATAGACCAGGGTCCAGTGCTCAGGGTCTTCATAGGCCGCCACGCTGACCGTCTCGGTGAACAGCTCCGGCTCGCGTCCAGCCCGGAAGGTTGCGGTCGTCACCCGACTGCCGTCTGGCTCGTCCAGGCTGGTGCTGGTGATCCAGACCGTGCCCGACGGACCATCGTCGAAGGCCGATCGCCTGACCTGAGTCAGACCATCGTCCTCAACATCGATCGAGGTCCGCACCGGCAGTTCGAACAGTTCGTTGGACTGATAGTCGCGATAGCCCAGGGCGCCGACCCAGTCGCCTTCCAGACCACGCCTCAGCTCCACTGCGCTCGGCTGCGCTGAGGCCGACGATGCCATCGCCGCGAGCGCCAAAGCCAGAACCGCTCCGATCACCCGCATCGCCCTCTCCTCAGAACTTCCGCTGCCCGGACACCGTCTCATAGAACATCCGCCAGTCGCCCATCAGGCTCCACAGCGGGTATTTGAACGTCGCCGGCCGGTTTTTCTCGAAGAAGAAGTGTCCGACCCAGGCAAAGCCGTAGCCGATCAGCGGCATGGCCAGCAGCCACCACGGATTGAGGGTTACGAGGGCGATCAGGGCCGCGACAATCACCAGTCCCGAGCCGACGACATGGATGCGCCGGCAGGTCTGGTTGGCATGTTCGTGGATGTAGAAGGGGTAGAACTCCGAGAAGCTCCGGAAACGCTCGCCGGAGCTCGGCGCGGGGACGTGTGTCATGGCCGGACCATCGCGCCGAAGCGCTTCCGTGGCAAGCAGGGCTCGCACTTCGTCAACCCGTGATAGCGTCGGGCCCATGAGCGAATCCCGATCTGCATCTCCGCCGCCGCGCTGGTCCCTGATCGGCCCGGGCCTCGTCGTCGCCGCAACCGGCGTCGGCGCCGGCGATCTGGTGGCCACCCTCGTCGCCGGATCCCAGTACGGCTACGCCCTGTTGTGGGCCGCCGTCGCAGGGACGATCGTCAAGATCGCATTGGCCGAAGGGGTGGGACGATGGACCCTGGCCTCCGGCCGCACGATGTTCGACGGCTGGTCCAGCCTGCCAGGCGGCTTCGGTCGGCTGAATTGGGCGACGGCCTATTTCGCCCTCTATGTCGTCATCTGGGGGTTCGTCTATGGCGCGGCCGCCATGACGGCCTCGGCCCTGCCGCTGGCGACCCTGTTCCCGGCGGTGGACCTGAAGGTCTTCGGCATCGCCTCGGGTCTGATCGGCCTGGCGCTCGTCTGGTTCGGCGGTTACGGCCTGTTCGAGAAGGTCATGTCGGCCCTCGTCGGGCTCATGTTCGTCACCGTCGTCGGCCTCGCCATCATCGTCTTGCCCGACCTGCCCCGACTCATGACCGGCCTTTGGCCAACGCTTCCCGAAGGCTCGGCCTTCTACACCCTGGGCCTGATCGGCGGGGTGGGGGGCACGATCACCATGGCCGCTTACGGCTACTGGCTGAACGCCAAGGGCTGGCGTGGCCCGGCCTGGATTTCTGTCATGCGCCTCGACAACCGGGTGGCCTATGCCGTCACCGCCCTGTTCGTCGTCGCCATGCTGATCGTAGGCGCCGAATTGCTGCACGCCGGGGGCGTTGCCCTGGCCAAGGGCGACCGGGGCCTTCTGGATCTCGGCGAGGTCCTTGGGGCACGGTTCGGGCCCATCGTTTCCACCACCTTCCTGATCGGCTTCTGGGCCGCCAGCTTCTCATCCCTGATCGGGGTTTGGCAGGGCGTCAGCCTGATGTTCGGCGATTTCTGGGCGCACATGCAGGGGCGACCCGAGGAGGATGGCGTCCGCGCCGACGGGGGGCCCGCCTTCCGCGCTTACGCCCTCTGGCTGACGTTCCCGCCGATGATCCTTCTGTTCCTGGACCGGCCCTTCGCCCTGATCGTGGCCTATGGCGTGCTCGGCAGCCTGTTCATGCCGTTCCTGGCCGGCACCCTGATCTGGCTGCTGAACTCGGGCCGGGTCGCGGCTGAGCATCGCAATGGCTGGGTCTCGAACGGTCTGCTGGTCATCGCCGCCATCATGTTCGCGGTTCTGGCCGGACGCGAGTTGATCGGCTTGCTCTAGGCCAGGATCAGCCGGTTTACCGCCTCGGCCAGATCCTCCTGACGGAACGGCTTGGCCAGCCGCGGCAGGTTGCGCGCCTTCCCGTCCGACAGCGAGGCGAACCCGGTGATCAGCAAGATCGCTGCGCCCGGCCGTTGGCCCCTAACGGCGGCGGCCAGGTCAGCCCCGTTCATGCCTGGCATGGCGTAGTCCGTCACCATGACGTCGAACGAAAGGCCCGTCGTGACCATGTCCAGCGCAGCTTCGGGACCGCTGGCCAGATGCACCGTAAAGCCGGCCTCGCGCAGCATCTCGGCCGCGCCCTGGCGCACCAGCTCCTCGTCATCGACCAGCAGGACCACCCCGCCGGATCGGGCCGCCTTGACCGTTCGGCTCGTGATCCCCGCCGAGTCCGGCAATTCGTCGGTGGTTGGCAGCCATAGTCTGGCGGTCACGCCCTTGCCGGGCTCCGATTCCAGCACGAAGGCGCCGCCTGACTGTACGGCCAGTCCGTGCACGGAAGACAGTCCCAGCCCGGTTCCGCGTCCGACGCCCTTGGTCGTGAAGAACGGCTCGACCGCCCGCGCCAGGGTTTCGGCGTCCATGCCGTGACCGGTGTCTGAGACGCGGATCTGCACGTAACGGCCGGGCAGGGACTCATTCGGCGCGGCATCCTCCATGACTGAAACGATCAGCGAACCGCCGTCCGGCATCGCATCGCACGCGTTGACCGCGAGGTTCAGCACGGCCAGTTCGAGCTGATTCGGGTCGACCATCGCGGCGGGGAGATCGGC
>CAMLNT010000036.1 GCA_946481425.1 uncultured Brevundimonas sp. | reverse complement strand
GCCGGGGAGGTGGAGGACGCCTTCGCCGCCCAGGAGACGGCGGCCTTCGTCAGCGGCGACGGCACGAACAAGCCCAAGGGCTTCCTGTCCTATACGGTCGAGCCGGACGCGACGGCGGACTGGGGCGAGATCGGTTATGTCGCCTCGGGCGCGGCGGGGGCGTTCGCGGTGGAAGACCCGGTCGACCGGCTGATCGACCTGATCTATGCGCCCAAGGCGCAGTACCGGGCCAACGGCCGGTTCGTGATGAACCGCAAGACCGCCGGCGTGATCCGCAAGTTCAAGGACGCGGACGGCAACTATGTCTGGAGCCCGGCCACCCAGCCGGGGGCGACGAGCTCGTTGCTGGGCTATCCGGTGACCGAGATCGAGGAGATGCCGGTGATCGGGGCTGACAGCCTGTCGATCGCCTTCGGCGACTTCCGGCGCGGCTACCTGATCGTGGACCGGGCGGGGGTTCGGGTGCTGAGGGATCCCTACACGGCCAAGCCCTATGTGCTGTTCTACACGACCAAGCGCGTCGGCGGCGGGGTGCAGAACTTCGACGCGATCAAGGTGATGAAGTTCGCCGCGAGCTGAGGCTCGCCAGGGCTTAGTGAGTAGGGCTTGGGCTTAGGGGAGGGGCGGACCAAGCCCCAAGACCTAAGCCCTAAGCCCCTTCTATCCAGACAATCGAGGACGACATGAGCGAACCGGTCACCCTGGCCGAGGCGAAGCTGTTCCTGCGCGTCAGCCATGAGGCGGAGGACGAACTGGTCGAGACGCTGATCGCGGCGTCGAAGGAACGGGTCCAGCAGGCGACGGGTCTGACGCTGGACGAGACGGCGCCCGCTGCCTTGCGGCTGGTGATCCTGAAGTGGGTCCATGCGGCCTATGAGGGCGAAACGGACGGCGAGGCCGAGGCCTGGCTAAGCCCGTATCGCGCGGTGCGGCTGTGAGGGCGCACCGGACGCTGGCGCATCTGTTCCAGCGGACCGAGGTCGAGACGGATCTGGGCGGTCGGACGGTGGAATGGAGCCCGCTCGGGGACCTGTGGCTGGCGCTTTCATCCCCGCAAAGAAGCGGGGATGGAGCGAGCGGAATGGCGCCGACCATCCGCGAGCAACGCCTTGCGGAATCGCGGTCTGACCCGCGCGTCGAGGCCGGACAAAGGGTGGATTGCGAGGGCCGAGAGTGGCGGCTCGTCCTCGTCGATCAGGAGCGCCCGAAGATGGGTCGCATGATCCTGACCCTTCAGCGAGACCTGTAATGACCCTTGACCCCGAACGCGCCTTGCAGCGGGCGCTGATCGATCATCTGCGCGCCGACGACGGCGTGCGCGCAACACTGGGACACCCGGCCGCGATCTATGACGAGCCGCCGCAGGATCCGGGCTGGCCGCACCTGCTGATCGGGCGGTCGGAGAGCCGGCCCTATGCGGCGGACGGGGAGGCGACCGAGCACATCGTAACCCTGACGGCGCGATCGCGCTTCGGCGGGACGGAGGAGGCCAAGGCTGTGAGCGCGGCCGTGCGGACGGCGCTGAGCGAGGCGCCGATCCCGATCGCAGGCCACCGGGTCGTGAACCTGAGGGTGACCTACCAGGACGTGTTCCGAGCGGCCGACTGGAAGAAGACGCTCGGCGTGACGCGCGTACGCGCGGTCATCGAGCCTGTTTGAGGAGGACCGCATGGCGGCGCAACGCGGCAAGGACATTCTGTTGAAGATCGGCGACGGGGAGGCGGAGGAGGCCTTCACCACGGTCGCCGGCTTGAAGGCGCGGACGATCGCGCTGAACGCCCGCACGGTCGATGTGACCGATGCGGACTCGACCGGGCGGTGGCGCGAGCTGCTGGCCGGCGCGGGCGTCAAGGCGTGCTCGGTTTCGGGGCAGGGCGTGTTCAGGGACGCCACCTCGGACGCGGTGGTGCGCGAGGCCTTCTTCGAACAGGCGGCCCGGACGTGGCGGCTGATCGTACCGGACTTCGGCGTGATCGAGGGGCCGTTCCTGGTGGTGGCGCTGGAATACGCCGGGGATCACGCCGGCGAGGCGACGTTCGCCCTGAACCTGGCGAGCGCGGGCGAGCTGACGTTCGAGGCGCTGTGATGAACGCGGCGCGGGGCGAGTGCGAGGCGGTGCTGGCGAGGGAGCGCGTCTGGCTGTGCCTGACACTGGGGGCGCTGGCGGAGATCGAGACGGCTCTTGGGGCGAATGGGTTCGCGGACCTGGCCGAACGGATGCGGCGGCTGTCGGCAATCGATCTGGCCGGGGTGCTGGCGGCGCTGTTGCGGGGCGGCGGGGCGGATGAGGCGACGGCGCGAAGGCTGGCGTCGGATGCCGACCCGAAGGCGGCGGCCGAGGCCGTGGCGAAGGCGTTCGCGGCGGCGGCGGGGTGAGCTGGGCCGTGATGCTTCGGCTGGCGGTGGAGCGGTTCGGCGTGACGCCGGAGGGATTCTGGCGGCTGTCGCTGAGGGAGTGGCGGATGCTGACGGCGACGCCCGGGCAGGCGGCGATGAGCCGGGCCGAGCTGGAGCGGCTGGCTGAACGGTGGCCGGACGGAGAGACTGATGGATGAGCATTCAGCGCGCGGCCTCGACGCCGTGCCGATCAAGGCCACCGAGGCGGCCGAAGCGCTGGAGCGGTTGAAGGCGCCGGCGGAGGCCGCGGCCCAGGCGATCGAAACCAGTTTCGAGCGGGCGGGCGAGAGCCTGGCCCGGTCGCTGGCGCGGGCGGCGGCGGATGGGGAAATCACGATGCAGGAGCTGGCGCGCGCGGTGCTGGCGGTGATCAACGCCGCGGCCGGAAGCGGGCACGGGGCGTCTCTGGGCGAGGCGTTATCGCAGGCGATCAATGGCGCGTTCGGCGGCTCGAAGGCCGATGGCGGGATGGCGACGCCGGGCATGGCCTACCTGGTCGGGGAGCGGGGGCCGGAGGTGTTCCGGCCGGCGGCGGCGGGCGAGATCGGACCGGTCGGTGGCGGATCGGTGACTGTGAACGTCGCGGTGCAGGGCGGGCCGGAACGGCTGCTGCGGTCCGAGGCGCAGATCGCCCAGGCGCTGGTGAGGGCCATGCGGCTGGGAGCGCGGGGATGAGCTTTCACGAGGTGAGCCTGCCGGCGCGGCTGGCGTTCGGTTCGACGGGCGGGGTCGAGCGGCGGACGGAGATCGTGACCCTGTCGAACGGGTTCGAGCGGCGCTCGACGCCGTGGGCGCATGGGCGCAGGCGCTACCTGATCGGGGCGGGGTTGAGGTCGCTGGAGGACATGGCGGCGCTGAGCGCCTTCTTCGAGGCGCGTCGGGCGCGGCTCTACGGATTCCGGTTCCGGGACTTCGCGGACTTCCGAAGCGGCGCGGGTGAGCCGGCGGCGAGCGATCAGATGCTCGGGACGGGGGATGGGGAGCAGACGTCGTTCGCGCTCCGCAAGGCTTACGGCGACCTGTGGCGGCCAATCCGCAAGCCTGTCGAGGGCAGCGTCGTATTGGCGGTGGACGGGAACGCAGCTTCCTTCACGCTCGACGCAACGACCGGCGAGGTGACGCTGGCGGAGGCGCCGGACGAGGGCGCGGCGGTTACGGCAGGCTTTCTGTTCGATACGCCGGTCAGGTTCGATGCCGACCGGATCGATGTGACGCTGGAGAGTTTCGAGGCGGGCCGGATCGCGGCCGTGCCTCTGATCGAGGTCAGGATCTAAGCAAAATGAGAGACGTGCCAGAGGCGCTGGCCGCCCGCATCGAGAGCGGAGCGGCGACAATGTGCCATGCCTGGATCGTGACGCTGTCGGACGGCGCACGGCTGGGCTTCACGGACCATGACGAGGCCCTGGAGGTCGACGGGGTGACCTGCCGGGCTGACGGGGGGTGGACAGCAGGGGCGGCGCACCAGGAGCTGGGCCTGGAGGCGGGTCAGGCCTCGGCGGAGGGAATGCTGGACGTCGAGGGCGTGACGCTCGGGGACATCCGGTCAGGTCGCTGGGACGGGGCGAAGATCGCGACCTGGACGGTCGACTGGGGGATGCCGGAGCTGAAGGTGCTGCTCCGGGCCGGGCAGGTGCGACGGGCGGTCGTCTTGGGGGATTGGGTGACGCTGGAGATCGAGGGGCCGACGGCTCGACTCGACCGGGTGATCGGCCGGACTTTCGGCCGGCTGTGCGACGCGGTGCTGGGCGATGCGCGCTGCGGACTGGATCTGGAGGCGCATCCGGGGGCGGTCTGCGACAAGCGGTTCGGAACCTGCGGGGCGTTTGGCAACACCGACAACTTCCGCGGCTTTCCGGACATTCCGGGCGACGACTTCCTGCTGGCGCGGCCAATGGAAGGTGGGCGCCACGACGGCGGGAGCCGGCGATGAGCGCGATCGGGGACAAGGCTCTGGCCGAGGCGCTGGACTGGCTGGGCACGCCCTATCGGCATCAGGCGAGCACCAGGGGCGTGGGCTGCGATTGCCTGGGGCTGGTGCGCGGCGTGTGGCGGGCGATCCATGGACAAGAGCCCCAAACGGTCAGTCCCTATCGCGCGGACTGGGCCGAGGTGTGTGGCGAGGAGCGGTTGCTGGACGCCGCGCGGCGCTGGCTGGTCGAGAAGCCGGTCGAGGCGGCTGAGGCGGGGGATGTGCTTCTGTTCCGGATGGCGCCTGAGGCGGCGGTGAAACACTGCGCGATCCTGAGCCGGACGGGACCGACGCCCCGGATCGTGCACGCCTACTGGGGCCGGGCGGTGGTCGAAAGCTGGCTGGGTGACTGGTGGCGGGCACGGCTCGTCGCGGCCTTCGCTTTTCCCGAGGAGGTGAACTGATGGCGCAGGTGATCCTGTCGAGCGTGGGCGGCCAGATCGGAGGACCGATCGGGCAGATGATCGGGTCGGCCGTCGGCGCGCAGATCGATCGGGCGGCCATCCAGTCGCTTGCGCCCACACGGCAGATTGGTCCGAGGCTGGACCAGCTGCGGGTCCAGGGCACGAGCGAGGGGGCGCCGATCCCGGTGGCCTTCGGACGGGTGCGGGTGGTCGGACAGATCATCTGGGCGGCGCGGTTCCGCGAGAGCCGGCACGAGGCGAGAGCCGGCAAGGGCGGGCCGAGGACTGTCGACTACGGCTATTCGCTGAGCTTCGCGGTCGGACTGTGCGAAGGGCCGATCGACGGAATCGGGCGCGTCTGGGCTGACGGTCAGCCGCTTGACGTCGGCAAGGTCGCGATGCGCGTCCATCGGGGGACCGAGGACCAGATGCCGGACAGCCTGATCGAGGCGGTCGAGGGCGCGGCGCCGGCTTATCGGGGCCTCGCCTATGTGGTGTTCGAAGACCTGGCGCTGGAGGCGTTCGGTGACCGGGTTCCGCAGCTGGCCTTCGAGGTGTTCAGGCGGCCGAGAGGCGAGGCGCCCCGGCTTGAGGACAAGCTTGAAGGCGTGTGCCTGATCCCGGGGGCGGGCGAGTTCGTCTATGCGACGACGCCGGTCCTGCGGCGCGAGGGGCTGTTCGGTTCCCGGGCGGAGAACCTGAACAACCGCGATGGCCGAGCGGACCTGATCGTGTCGCTGGACCAGCTGCAGGCGCAGTTGCCGAACCTGAAGCGGGTGACGCTGGTGGTCAGCTGGTTCGGGGACGATTTGAGATGCGGGGAATGCCAGGTCAGACCGAAGGTCGACCGGGCAGACAAGGTGACGCTGGGCGCGGGCTGGCGCGTGTCAGGGCTGGAGCGTGGCGATGCCGGGGTGGTCAGCGAGATCGATGGCGCGCCCGCCTATGGCGGTACGCCATCGGACGACACAGTCATCGCGGCGATCGCGGAGTTGAAGCGGCGGGGGCTGGAAGTGACGCTGGCGCCGTTCCTCATGATGGATGTGCCGGCAGGCAATGGCTTGACGGATCCCTATGGTGGAGCTGAGCAGGGCGCCTATCCCTGGCGCGGGCGAGTGACCTGTCATCCTGCGGCGGGCAAGGCCGGGACAGTGGACGGGACAGGGACGGCAGACGCCCAGGTCGCGGCCTTCTTCGGCGCAGCCGAGGAAGATGATTTCGAGGTCCGCGAGGGCCGCGTGGACTACGAAGGCTCCGACGACTGGGGCTGGCGTCGGATGGTGCTGCACTATGCGCATCTGGCGACGCGGGCTGGGGCTGACGGCCTGCTCATCGGATCAGAGTTTCGAGGGCTGACCACCGTTCGGGGGGCGGCCGCCTATCCGGCGGTGCAGGCTCTTAAGAGACTGGCGCAGGACTGCCGGTCGATCCTGGGGTCGGGCGTCCTGATCAGTTATGCGGCGGACTGGAGCGAGTGGAACGGCGTGAAGCACGCCGATGATCCGGGCGGTTTCGCCTTTCATCTCGATCCGCTTTGGGCGGAGCCGGCGATAAGCTGCGTCGGGATCGACTGGTATCCGCCTGTTTCAGACTGGCGGGACGGGGCCGAGCACTTAGACGCAATGGCCGGCTGGCGGGGCGCCGACGCCGGCGATTACCTGAGGGCCGGGGTTCAATCGGGCGAGGGCTACGACTGGTTCTATGCCGATGTTGCGGCGCGCATGGCTCAGGACCGGACTCCGATCGTTGACCCGGCCCACGACGAAGCCTGGCAGTTCCGGCCAAAGGACATCGCCGGATGGTGGAGTCGCCCCCATTACGACCGGCCAGCCGGGGCCAGGAGCGCGACCCCGACCGACTGGGTGCCGGGGATGAAGCCGGTGCGGCTGTTCGAGTTCGGCTGTGGCGCCATTGATCGGGGCGGCAACGCCCCGAATCTGTTCGTCGATTCCAAGAGCGCCGAGAGTGCTGTGCCGCCGTTCTCGGACGGGCGAAGAGACGACCTGATGCAGCGGCGGCATCTGGAGGCGACTTTGGACGCCTTCGCGGAGACCTCGGCCAATCCGGCCGCGCCGGCCTGGGACGGCCGGATGATCGAGGCGGTAGATGCCTGGTGCTGGGACGCGCGACCCTTCCCGGATTTTCCGGCGCGATTGGACGTCTGGGCGGACGGCGACAACTGGCGCACCGGGCACTGGCTGAACGGCCGGCTTTCGGGCGAGGCTGCGGATCTTGTCGCGGTGATCGCGTCGCGGTCCGGGCTGGACCCGACTGAAATCGATGTCTCGGGCGTATCGGGTGTGATCGACGGCTATTTGATCGACAGGCCCATGACGACGACGGCGGCCATCGGGCCACTTCTGGCCGCGCTTGGCGTGGAGGCCGCTGAGCGGGGAGAGCGCGTGGCTTTCCTCGGCAGAACGACGGCGCGGATGCTCACCGAGGACGATCTGGCCTCGCCCGATGAGGGCGTGGCGCTGACCGCGTCGCGGACGCTTGAGGCCGGCGTGAGCGTGCTGCGTGCGCGGTTCATAGACGGAGCCGCGGACTACGCCGTCGGGGCCGTGGTCGTGCGCGCCGACGACGGTCAGGTGAGCCGTGACGTGGACCTGCCAATGGTTCTGGACGAGGGACGGGCAGAACAGGCCGCCGCCCGACTGCTGGCGCGCGAGAAGTCCATACAAGAGCAAGGTACGATACGTCTGGCCCCCTTGACGGCCCTCGTCGTCGAGGCGGGGGATGTGGTGTCGATCCCCGGCCTAGATGGTCTCTGGCGAGTGCTTCGAGTCGAACTGGATGAACAGCCGAGGGCGATCGTTGAAGCGGTCTTCGAAAGCGCGCGGCGCGAGGGTGTCGAAACCTGGCGACCGGGCGAGCCGCTCAGCGGCGACGTGACGCCCTGGCTCCTGCCCCTCGACCTGCCACTGGAGGGCGTCGGACCGCTTGCGGCAGTCGCCGGCGAGCCCTGGCGGACGGTCGATATCCACGTGGGAGCCTCAGCGGAAAGCCTGAGCCTGCGAGCGCGGGCGACTGCGGCCTGTCCGGCCGGCCAGCTGATCGAGGATCTGCCCCCGGGTCCAATCGGCCGTTGGGACGAGGCCGCGACAATGAAAGTCCGGTGGCAGGGCCGCGCGCCCGAAGCGAAGACGGCCGAGGCGGTCCTGGGCGGGCGAAATATCCTGGCCGTCATTGTCGAAGGGCAGGATCCCGAAATCGTTCAGTTCCGCGCCGCCGAGGAAATCGAGGAGGGCGTCTGGAGTCTCTCCGGGCTCCTGAGAGGACAGGCCGGAACGGAACGCCGCGCGAGCCAGGCGACGCCGCACGGCGCCTGGGTCGTGGCTGTCGAGGGACTGACACCTGTGCCGCTCGATGGGCACGAGCGCGGATTACCCCTGATCTGGCGTACGGCGCCCGCCGGGGCGCCGCCGGGCGGTGAGGCTGAAGGCGCCGCGATGGTCTGGCGTGGTCTGTCGGAGCGACCGTGGGCGCCGGCGCATCTGCGAGGCGATTGGCTGACGGACGGCGCGCTCGCCCTGAGCTGGATACGCCGGGCGCGCACCGGCGGCGACGGATGGGACCGTGAGCCGCCGCTGAGCGAGGAGCGTGAGATCTATCGGGTCCAAATCTGTGCCGAAGACGCCATTGTCTTCGAAACGCAGGTGGAGACGAGCAGCCTCGTCTGGTCGGCCGATGCGCAGGCGGAGGTTTTCCCAGAAGGTACGCCGACAGGCCTCGCCGCGCGAGTGGCGCAGGGGTCCGTGACGTTCGGTTGGGGCGAGCCGGCGGCGTTAATGCTGTGAACCGGGGCTTGCGCCGTCCGTTGAATGGCCTAACTCAGCCCGTCTTGAGAGGCTGGAGAGAAGGCGGCGGCGCGTGGCGGGCGATCCCTATCAGGAGCTGGGCGTAGCGCGCACGGCGAGCCAGGCGGATATCCGCAAGGCCTTCCACAAGCTGGCCAAGGAGCTGCACCCGGACAAGAACCCTGGCGACAAGGTCGCCGAGGAGCGATTCAAGCGCGTGAGCGCGGCGTTTGACCTACTGGGCGACGCCGAGAAGCGCGCCAAGTTCGACCGCGGCGAGATCGATGCTGACGGTCGCGAGCAGTTTCGTGGCTTCAGCGGGCGGGGCGGTCCGGGCGGAGGAGGCCAGGGTGGCTTCGGCGGCCGGTTCGAGGGCGCTGATCTCGACGACATCTTCGACATGTTCGGTGGCTTCGGCGGGGGGCGGCAGCGGGGTCCCGGCCGGGGGCAGGACATTCGCGCCCGCATGGAAATCTCGCTTGAGGAATCGATCGCCGGCGGCAACCGCCGGATCGCCTTTTCCGATGGCCGGACGCTGGATGTCGCGATCCCCAAGGGCGCGGCGGATGGCCAGACCCTGAGGCTCAAGGGGCAAGGCGCGCCCGGCCGGCAGGGCGGACCGGCCGGCGACGCCCTGATTGAAATGGTCGTGGCTCCGCATCCCATCTATCGGCGCGAAGGGGCGGACCTGCACATGGATGTCGCCGTGTCGGTGCCGGACGCGGTGCTTGGCGGAAAGGTCTCCGTCCAGACTCCGGACGGCGCGGTCAATCTGACCGTGGCGAAGGGCTCAAACTCTGGTCAGGTGCTGCGGCTCAAGGGACGCGGCGCTTTCGACGCCCGCACCGGCAAGCGGGGGGATCTGTTCGCCCGCATCATGGTGACCTTGCCTGCGACGATCGATGCCGCGCTGGAATCATTCGCCGAGGACTGGCGCGCCAAGCGTCCCTACTCGCCCCACGGGCGTTGAGCTTCGCGTGAGGGCGGCGAATCCGTAAACTCGCCGTTCAGACCCCGTTCAGGGCCTCGAGGTCATTTTCAGCCCCGTCATGAAGCGCAGCGCCCTCCTTTTCACCGTTCTGGTCGCCCTGTCGGCGCCGCTGGCCGCGCACGCGGAAACCGCGGCGGTCCAGCAGGTTCGGCCCGAGGCCACGCTCGTGGCCCAAGCGCGTGGCGGCGACGATCAGCGTATCAGCCTGAGTGAGGTCGTGCGGCGGCTGCGGGCCAGCCGGCAGGGCTCCATGCTCGACGCCCAGGCCACGACCCGTGGCGGTCGGGCGATCTATGTGGTGATCTGGGAGTATCCCGGCGGTCGAATCGGCAACATCTATGTCGATGCGCGCACCGGCGCCGTCATCGGAGAAGACTGATCCATGCGCATTCTGCTGGTCGAGGACGATCCTGATCTGTCGCGCCAGCTGAAGGCCGCGCTGGCCGACGCAGGCTATGCGGTCGATCACGCCCCTGACGGTGAGGAGGCGCATTTCCTCGGCGACACCGAACCCTACGACGCCGTGATCCTCGATCTGGGCCTGCCCAAGATCGATGGGGTGTCGGTGCTGGAACGCTGGCGCCGCGAAGGGCGCGGCACGCCGGTCCTGATCCTGACGGCGCGCGGATCATGGTCTGACAAGGTGGCGGGCTTCGACGCCGGCGCCGACGACTATCTCACCAAGCCTTTCCACACCGAAGAACTGCTCGCGCGTCTGCGAGCGCTGCTGCGCCGGTCGGCCGGGCATGCCACGGCGACGCTAAGCTGCGGCGACCTGAGGCTGGACCCGCGCGCCGCGCGCGCCAGCGTGAATGGTGAGCCGATCCGCCTGACGTCGCTCGAATACCGGCTGCTGCACTATCTGATGATGCATCAGGGCCGCGTCATCAGCCGCACCGAACTGGTCGAGCATCTGTACGATCAGGACTTCGATCGCGACTCCAACACCATCGAGGTGTTCGTGGGGCGCGTGCGAAAGAAGATCGGGTCTGACCGGATCGAGACCGTGCGAGGTCTCGGCTATCGGCTGATCCCCCTGGAAGGCGAGAGCGACGCATGAGCGACGAGCCGGTCGCAGGACCGGCCGTACAGACCCGGGGTTCGCTGACCGGCCGGCTGATCTGGCTGGCGTCGGGCTGGAGCCTTCTGGCGCTCATCCTCACAGGTTTCCTGCTCACCACGGCGTTTCGCGATTCTGCCATTCGCCGGCTCGAGCGCGTGCTCGAGGCGACCGATCGGGAAGTGGTGTCCGTCACCCGCGTGCAGGGCGAATCCATCATCACGCCGCCGGTGCAGGACGCCCGTACCCTCAGGGCCTATTCGGGCAAATACTGGTCTGTCGTTGAGCCGGTCGGGGATGGATTTCGATCACTGACGCGATCGGAGTCCCTTTTCGATTATGCGCTCCCCGCCCCAATGCCGGGGCCCCAGCCGATTCTGGCCTCGCCTGGCGTGCCGTACTTCTACAACGCCATCGGACCGGACGAGCAGCCTCTGCGCGTGCTCGCGATCGCCCGCACCCTGCCTAACCGTGAGGCCCCGGTCATCTTCGTGACCGCCCTGGACCGAAGCGAGATCGATCAGGACGCGTCGAACTTCGCGGCCCTCACATGGACCGCGCTGGGCCTTCTGGGCGCAGGCCTGATAGCCGCGGTGTTCCTCCAGGTGCGGATCGGACTCCGGCCGCTGTACGATCTCGGGACGGCGCTGGCGTCCGTGCGGCGGGGCAAGGCCCAGCGGCTGGCGGGGACCTATCCGCGCGAAATCTCCCCTCTGGCCGAAGAGCTCAACGCGCTCCTGGACCACAATCAGGAAGTCGTCGAGCGGCAGCGGACCCACGTCGGAAACCTGGCTCACGCGCTCAAGACGCCCCTCGCGGTCATGCTGACCGAGGCGGGCGCGGGCGACGGACTGCTCGCGGATACGGTGCGGCGGCAGGCTGCCCTGATGAAAGCCCAGGTCGACCATCATCTGCAGAGAGCGCGGGCGGCCGCCCGCGCGCAACATGCCGGACAGAGCACGCCAGTCGGCGAGGTTCTGGATGAGTTGGCGAGTCTGCTGGAACGCGTGTTTCAGTCGCGGGACGTCGAAATCGACTGGCGGGCTCCGGAAGATCTCGCTTTTCGCGGAGAGCGCCAGGATCTCCAGGAAATCCTGGGAAACCTGCTCGAGAACGCCTGCAAGTGGTGCCGGAGCCGGGTGAAGGTCACAGCCGTTCCGTCAGGGCTGGGTCGCCTGACCCTGACCGTCGAAGACGACGGACCAGGCCTTCCGGAAGACCAGCGCGAGACGGTGCTCAAGCGCGGCGCGCGGCTGGACGAGGCTGCGCCGGGCACCGGGTTGGGACTCTCCATCGTCGATGAACTGGTGAAATCCTATTCTGGCCGGATCACCCTGGGCGTCGCCGAACTCGGCGGGCTTTCTGTGACCCTCGAGCTTCCGATGGCCGAGGCTTGAAACCAGCGTTTTCGCGCCAGCCTTTCCTTAACCCTATCGGTTGATGCTGACGCCGCGGGCGACGTGCGTCCGGTTGGGTCGGAGTCCATGGGGCGCCTGTCTGAAACCAAGCTCAAGGCGCTGGCGATGGTTATCGAGGCCGCGCCTGATGCGGTCCTGCTGGCGATCCGCGGGCAGCTGAGGCAGACCGGCGGGGCGGCTGCGGCCACGGTGCTTCAACAGGTCGAGCAGGCGCTCGCCGAGCGAGAGGCGCTTCTGGCGGTCTTCAGCCCGGTTTCGGCCCTCTGCGGTCCGCGCAATCTGTCCATCCACGACCCTTTCCGCGCCGATGTGCCGAGGCGCCTGTGGCGCAAGCTGTCAGGGCGCAGACCGGCGCAGACCCAGACCATCGTCGATGCGGCGATGCAGGGAAGCCTGAGGGAGCTCCCGCCCCGGCTTGCAGACGGCCTGTGCGCCGAGGCCGCGTCCGTGATCCGGGAATGCCCGCCCGCAGAACTGGGCTTCAGCTCGGACACGGAGGCCGATCGCTTTATCGCCTATCTGGATCTCGTCCCGATCGCGAGGACGGCCATCGAGCGGCTTGAAGACTGGATCGGTCGCCTCGACGAGGAGCGGGCCGCTGCGCTTCGCCTGACGTTCCGGGATGCAGACCGCGTGCGTGAGGACGCACGCCCGCTCCTGATGGACATGCTCGGCGCCAGATTGCCGAGCCCGGCGCAGGTCATGCGTCTGGTGGCTGCCGTCACCGACAATGCGAGCCAGGCCTTTGTCGAATCGAGCGAGATGGCGCGGATCGGCGAGCGCCTGGTGTCGCGGGCCGAAGAGATCGCGGCCCAGGCCCGCATCGGCGGCCGACAGTTCGGCCCGGACGATGCGCCGTCCGCGACACGCGACCTGGAGACGGTCGCGGTCATCATTGCGGAGTTCGACCTGGCCTTTCCGCCCCATGCCAGGGGCGGGACCTGGTCGTCTCGCCTCGCCGCTGCTCGCAAGCGCATGACCGATCAGCTGGAGACGGCCCTGCGCGAAGTCGAGCGAGCCGTGGAGCGAGCTTTTCCCCCTCACGCGCCCGGCGGCAGGCCGGCGCGTCGACCGGATCCGGGCATGGCGACGGGCGTGGACCCCGCACAGCGGGCGCGCGCGCTGATCGTTCTGGCGGCCGGATGCCGGGCTTCAGCTGCGGCCTTCGGCTGTGAATCGATCCGGAGGCAAGGGACCGAGGCGGCGGCGGAGCGGCTCGACCGGTTCAGTGAAGACCTTCTGCACGCCCTGCACTGCGGCGATGCGGATGACCCCGCCGAGGCCAAGGCTACGCTTGAACTGATCGCCAACCTGCTGGCCCTGGCCCGTAACGAGGCGGCGGGTGCGCTGTTGCGTCGCCGGATCGCGGTGGCGGAGCGAACCTGGGACGGCGACGCAGCCGCCTGACGCTTCAAAATCCGCGCGGACTGGGCTATTCCCGGCGCCGGCATGGCCCTGCTCCCCAAATCTCCCCGCGCTCGGCGACGTCTGGCCTTCCTGGCCGTTGCGGCCCCTGTCCTGGCAGCGGCGGTCGGTCTGACGCTTTGGGCGATGCGCGAGCAGGTGACCTACTTCTACTCGCCGGCTCAGGTCGCCGACGCCGGCTTGGTCCCGGGCGCCGTCGTGCGGCTGGGCGGACTGGTCGAGGCCGGATCGGTGGTTGAAACCAATCCGACGACGACGGTGTTCTCGATCACGGATGGGACGGCATCGACGCGCATACGCTATGAGGGCGATCTGCCGGACCTGTTTCGCGAGGAGCAGGGCGTGGTGGTACAGGGCGCGTTTGGCGGGGACGGCGTCTTCGAGGCCAGTCAGGTGCTGGCCAAGCACGACGAGACCTACATGCCCCGCGAAGTGGCGGACGCCCTCAAGCGCGAAGGCCGCTGGCGCGACGGCGAGACCGGCGCCTGACCTCACATTTCCGCCCGTCCGCCAAGGTTTCGGCGTATTCGGGCGCCGATATCCATGGCCTTGGGATTGCAGGGCCATGACCCTAGATCCCATTATCGATGCAGCCGGTCTTCGCCGGCGTGCAGGAAGGACGTTCGAGGGTTCAGCATGCTGAAGCGCAAGGAATTCATCACCGGAGCCGCCGTCGGATTGGCCCTGGCCGCAGCAGCGACTGCGGGTGGGGTGCTCGACTGGCCCGGCGCGCACGCCCAGCCGCTGGCGCCCGCGGACGCGCTTCTGGTCCGGACGAATGGCCAGCCGGTGTTTTCGCCGCCGCCGGGCGCGCCGATGTCGTTTGCCGATATCGTGGACGCCGTGTCGCCGGCCGTGGTGTCGATCGACGTGCGCCAGCGTGTGGACGCCCAGCGCCTGCGAGACATCCCCGGCTTCGGCGACCTGCCGTTCGATATTCCAGTGCCGGACGGCGAGGAGGAGCAGGACGTGCCTGAGGCCATGGGTTCGGGCTCGGGCTTCTTCATCTCGGCGGACGGCTACATCGTCACCAACAACCACGTGGTGGCCAATGCGGAAGAGATCACGGTCCGGCTGAACGACGACCGCGAATTGACGGCGACCCTGATCGGCGCGGACCCTGAAACCGACCTCGCCGTGATCCGGGTCGAGGGCAATGACTTCCCGTTCGTTCGGTTCGAGACGGACGCCCGTCCCCGCGTGGGTGACTGGGTGCTGGCCATCGGCAACCCCCTGGGTCTGGGCGGCACGGTGACGGCTGGGGTGGTCTCGGCCTACGGCCGTCAGATCGATCAGGCGACCACGCCCTATGTCGACTACATGCAGATCGATGCGCCGATCAATCGCGGCAACTCTGGCGGTCCGACCTTTGACGTGCATGGCCGCGTCATCGGTGTGAACTCGGCGATCTATTCGCCGAACGGATATTCGGTGGGCATCGGTTTCGCCATTCCGGCTGATGTGGCGGATCGTGTCACGCGCACCCTGATCTCAGGCGGATCGGTGCAGCGTGGCTATGTCGGTATTTCGATCGGGCCCGTGACGGCGGATGTCCGCGACGCCCTGGGCCTTGGCGCCGGCGTGGACGGCGCTCGTGTCACGGCGGTAAACCCCGGCGGGCCCGCCGAACGCGGCGGGCTTGAGGCTGGAGACATCGTGATCGCGGTCGACGGTCAGGACATCGACGACGCCAATGAACTGACCCGCCGGGTCGGCGCCGTAACCGTTGGCGAGTCCGTGCGCTTCGATGTCCTGCGCAACGGTCGCGCCGAGACGGTGACGATCCGTGCTGACGCACGACCGTCAGCCGCCCAGCTCGCCGAGCTGAATGCTCTGGACGAAGAGATCGAGTTCCCCGAGGCCGGCTCGGTTCCTGGCCGTCAGGTCATGGGCCTCACTCTGGCGGAGCTGAATGGCGAAACGCGCCGCCTGTTCGGCATCGACGAGGACGTTTCGGGTCTGGTGGTCACCGATGTCCAGGCGCGGTCCGCCGTGTCGCGGCTCGGCTTTGAACCGGGGGTCGTGATCACCCGGGCTGACAACCGGCCGCTCCGGTCGGTCGACGACCTCAACCGAATTCTGGCCGAACTGCGCCGCGAAGAGCGTCCGAGCATCCTTCTGGACCTCAGCTATCGCGGTCAGCCGAACCTGCGGATCGTGGAGCTCGATGACATCCCGGTGGCCGACTCGGGTTCCGGCCGCTAGTCTTTCGCGTCGTTTGAAGGGGGCTGGCTGGTGCGCATACTGATCGTCGAGGATGACCAGGAGGCTTCGGCCGCCATGGCGCGCGGGCTGACCGAGGCTGGTCACGACTGTACGACCGCCCAGGACGGCGCCTATGGCCTCGAGGCCGCGCATCAGGGCGGGTTCGACGTCTATGTCGTGGACCGGATGATGCCGCGCCTGGACGGCGTGGGTATGGTC
>CAMLNT010000035.1 GCA_946481425.1 uncultured Brevundimonas sp. | reverse complement strand
GGCGGCGTGAAGCGCAGATCGGTCGCCTGGCCGACGTCTCCGGGGTTGATCCAGTAGGTGTGCCAGCCGGCCTCGATGTCCTGGACGACGGCGACATAGACGGTCGACCCGGGCGGCGCCCATTCGGTCTGGCGGACGAGCTGGGCCTCGAGGTGGCCCGTGTCGACGGCCTGGGCCGCCGCCGGGAACGGACTGAGCAGGCCGATGAGGAGGAGGAGCGTAAGCAGCCGCGAGAGCATGGCGGACGGCTAAGCCCATCCGAGGCGGCTCGACAAGGGCGCCGTTTGGCGCTGAAAGGGAGTTCTCAATCAGGACGGAGCCTCCCCGATGACCAAGAACCGCCAGTGGGTCCTCAAGAACCGGCCCTTCGGAGACCTCAAGGACGGCGACCTGGAGCTGGTCGACGCCCCCATCGGCGAGCCGCGCGACGGCGAGGTGCTGATCCGGACCGTCTATCTGTCCCTGGACCCGACCAACCGGACCTGGATGAACGATTCCGAGGGCTATCTCCCGCCGGTGCAGATCGGCGCGGTGATGCGCGGCCTGTCTCTGGGCGTGGTCGAGCAGTCGAAGTCGGACCGGTTCGCGGTTGGCGACGTCGTCACGACCGCGGCGGGCGGCTGGGCTGACTATGCCGTCGTCCCGGATTCGACCGTCGGGAAGGTCCATCAGTTTCCCGGTCTCCCACTGACGGCGAACATGTCGGTCCTCGGCATGACCGGCATGACCGCCTACTTCGGCGTCACCGACGTGCTGAAGCCCCAGGCGGGTGAGACCATGGTGATCTCGGCGGCGGCAGGGGCGGTCGGCTCCATCGCCGGCCAGATCGCCAAGCAGAAGGGCGCGCGTGTCATCGGCATCGCCGGCGGACCTGAGAAGTGCGCCTGGCTGACCGACGAGCTCGGGTTCGACGCGGCAATCGACTACAAGAACGACAAGGTGGGCGCCGCGCTGGACCGCCTTGCGCCAGACGGCGTGGAAATGAACTTCGAGAACGTCGGCGGCGACATCATGAACTCGGTCTGGAACCGCATGAAGGTCCATGGCCGGATCGCCGTCTGCGGCATGATCTCGGCCTACAATGCGACCTCGGCGCCCAAGCCGCCGAACCTGGCGCGCATCATCACCCATCGCCTGAAGATCCAGGGCTTCCTGGTCCTCGACTACCAGTCGCGGGCCCGCGAAATGGTCGCCGAGATGGGGCCGTGGCTCGCCGACGGCTCGCTGAAATGGAAGGTCCACGTCGATGAGGGTCTGGACGGCGCGGTCGCCTCGTTGAATCGCTTGTTCACCGGCGCGCATGACGGCAAGCTGCTCGTCCGCGTTTCGGAGGAACCGTGAGCGAAGACTTCCTCGTCCATTTCGACGACCTCGAGGTCGGCCAGGTCGTGAACCTGGGGACCTGCGCGGTCGACGCCGAGGCCGTAGGTGAGTTCTGCCGCCGCTTCGCGCCCGGCTGGGATGCCGCCCAGGGCGCGCCGGACGCGTTGGTGTTCGCCTACTGGTCCAAGCTTGAGTGCGAATGCGCCAAGGGCTGGGCCCGGTCCAAGTCGTTGGCTGTCGATGCCTTGCGCTTTGCGCGGACGCCGCCCGCGGGAGAACTGCTGCGGGGGCGCATGACGGTGATGGGCAAGGACCCGGTCGGCGACGAGCGGGGCGTGATCATCGCCCAGCAGGACCTCCTGGACGAGGCGGGCCGGCTGATCTTTTCGTGCCTGACCCGGGCGGTCTTCCTCAGACGATAGACAAAAGAAAAGCCCCGGCGGAGCGATCCACCGGGGCTCTTTTTTTGGTGGCCGTGGCGCCGATTCAGGCGTTGGCGGCCGGGCGCAGGCGCGCGGCGCGCTCCATCGACAGGGCGATCAGGCGATCCCAGCCGAGCAGCGAGTTCATGTGGGCGTAGATCTGGCCGAGCGCGCCGTTGTCGCGCAGTTCGACCAGCTTCTTCTGCGACAGCTTGGCCAGCTTCTCTTCCGAGACGGCCCAGTAGTCGGCGATCTTCTGCGGCGCACCGGCCGAGCCGTCCGGGTTGCGCGGCGTGAAGTTGGTCTCACGCTTGTCGAGCAGGTCGTTGTCCTGAAGCAGCTTGACGAAGGATTCCGTGCGCTGGCGCTCGGTCTCGAAGTCATTGCAGAACTGCATGGCGTTTCGGGTGTATTCCGACGGCTGACCGTTCTCGAAGAACGGCACGTCGAACTGCTCGGAAACGAAGTCGGCCTCGCGATCGACGCAGAGGATCAGGCGGTCCGAGTTCTGCTCGTTGGCGTAGACGAACGGATAGCGACGCACGAAGGCCGGGACATAGGCGTCCGGACGGAAATCGCCCTGCTCGTTGATGTAGAGGTTCTCGCCCTGGCGCAGGCCCATGACCGCCAGCGCCGTCTTGGTCTCATTGCCGATGAAGACCACCGGATAGGACAGGCTGCAGGGCGCGAACTCGGTCACCGTGACCGGCACGACGTGCGACTGGGCGACGAAGGCGTAGGGGTGATCGACGCGCTTGACGCCGAGCGACCCGTGGTGCTCCGGCGTGATGGGCTCGGGGTTCTTATAGTAGAGGACATTGCCCGTCATCTGGGCGGCGAGCGGCGACTGATCCATGGAAATTCGAAGATCCGGAGGAATGGAAGGTCCGGGCTTCTAGCCCAGTCGCGGCGTCCGGGCAAACCGGGCGCCCGCGACACGCGAGCGCCCCGTGCCTCCCTAGAAGCGGTAAGTCAGGCCGACGCGGAGATTGCGGCCCGGCAGGGGGGCGATGTCCTTGAGGAAGCTGACGTGCTCGCGCGCCTCCTCGTCACCCAGGTTGTGGAGCTCGGCGAAGAAAGTCAGGCCCTCGGCCGGCAGCGGACGCCACGCGGCGCTGAGGTTGACCAGGGTGTAGCCGTCGGTCGGCAGCTCGAATTCGGCCACGTCGTCCTGCTCACCCACGCGGCGGACTTCCAGTCCGGCGTCGATCGGACCGGAGGTGTAGACCAGACGCCCGGTCGCGGACCACGGCGGGATGCGCGCGGCCGGACCCAGATCGGTCTCTGCGTCGACATAGTCTGCGGCGCCTTCGATTGAGACGATGCGGTCGCCGTCGCGCCAGACGTCAAGGGCGGCCTCGGCCTCGAAGCCGCGGAACTCGGCCCCGGTCTGGACATAGGCGAAGATGGGGAAGTCCTCGGGCACGCCGTCCTCGATGACCGTGAACACCAGACCAGTGTCGCGAATGTCGATGAATCCGTCGTAGTTCGAGGCGTAGGCGTGCAGGTCGCCGCGGAAAGGGCCGCGATCGTAGTGGATCGTGCCCTCGACGGTGACGACCGATTCCGTGTCGAAGTCCGGATTGCCCACCTCATAGGCGCCGGTGGCGATGTGCAGGCCGTCGGCGAAGAGTTCGACTTCCGAAGGCGCCCGCTCGTTGCGCGATACGCTCAGGCCGACAAACAGGCCCTCGACCGGCCGGGCGAAGGCCGAGGCCGAGGCGGACAGGCTGTCGAACTCGCGCTGCACCTCGCCGGGCGCGCCGAGCGGCGTGGCCGCCAGGGTGCGCTGGTCGTAGCGCAGGCCGCCTTCGAAGCCGAAGCCGCCCATGTCGAGACGCTGGACGGTGTAGATCCCGCCTTCGGAAATGTCGGTGGACGGAATGTAGGCCTCGTCGCCGACAGCCTCGAGCGTACGCGAGAGGCCCTGGACGCCCACGGCCCCGGTCCAGTCGCCGCTCTGGCGCTGGATCAGGTCCAGGCGGCCTTCCCAGCCGTCCGAGAAGAAAACGGTGCCCGGCTCGCCCGCGGATTCGAACTCGGTGTGGGTGTAATCGGCCTGGCCGACAGACCCCTGCAGGGCGCGGAACGGGCCGGAGGCGAAGTTGAACTGACCGCGCGCGTCGAAACGCTGCTGCTCGAGCTCGATGAAGACCGATTCCTCGGCCACCACGCCGTAGGTGCTTTCGACGTCCTTCACCGACAGACCCAGATAGCCCCAGTCGCCGACGTAGGAGCCGCCCAAACCATAGGAGACGATCTCGACGGCGCTGTTGTTGAGGGTTTCCGTCTCGTCGCGCGAGATGCCTTCGGCGTCGGCGAGCTGCTGCGAGATCGCGGGGGCCGGGATCGCGTAGTCCTCACTCTCGCGGCGCATGCCGTCGATGTGCAGGACCAGAGGACCGTAGGCGACGTCGGCGCGGCCCGAATAGGCGATGCCGTCATCGACCGAGGAGCCCTGGGCCGACACATGGCCGTCGGCCCCGCCGTCCGGAACGAACTCGGGCACGCGGCCATCCAGGACATTGACCACGCCGCCGATGGCGCTGCCGCCATAGACCAGCGTCGCCGGACCGCGAATGATCTCGATGCGATTGGCCTCGGCCGGATCGGCGGCGACCTGATGGTCGGGCGAGACCGACGAGGCGTCGATCAGGCCAATGCCGTTGGTCAGGACCTGCACGCGCGGTCCGGTCAGGCCGCGGATGACCGGGCGACTCGCGCCCGGCGAAAAGGTCGTTGAGCGCAGGCCCGGCGTGGCTGCGAGAAGATCGCCGAGCGTGGCCGCGGGAGCGACCGCCAGGTCTTCCTCGGTCAGCACCGTGGTGGCGATCGTCGTGGAGTCCTGACGGACACCATACGGCACGCCGGTGACGATGATGTCGTCGACACGATTGGGTTCGTCCTGGCCGGCGGTCTGGGCCAGGGCCACGCTGGATAACGGCGCCCAGGCGACGGCGGCGAGCAGGACGGGGCGGACGGCACGGGAGGAGAGCATCGCGAGGACCCTGAAATCGGAAAAGGCGCGTGTGTTATGTAATAGCATCACGCCAAGTCAACCCTTGCGGAGGCGCGAGGCCGCGCTTAGCTGGACGACATGAGCGAATCCTGCGGACACGATCACGCCGGCGGGCACGGTCTGCATGGACCTGCGCTTCAGCAGGAACTGGCCGAAGCCGAGGCGCGCTGTGGGCGGATCGGCGAGCGACTGACCGCCCCGCGCCGCCGGGTGCTGGAACTGCTGCTTGAGAACGGTCAGCCGACCAAAGCCTATGACCTTATCGCCGCCTTCGGGCCGGACGGTCGGGCGGCCAAGCCCCCGACCGTCTACAGGGCGCTCGATTTCCTCGAGCGAACGGGCATGGCGCACCGGATCGCCTCCATCTCCGCCTACGTCGCCTGCGCCCGTGGCGAAAACGCCCATACGGCGGCCTTCATCATCTGCGATTGCTGCGGGGATGCGCGCGAGATCGATCCGCCATCGGCCAAGGCCCTGCAGGCCGGCGCCGAAGCCTCCGGCTATCGGCTGGACCGCGTGACCATCGAGGCGCACGGCCTGTGCGGCGCCTGTCTGGCGGCCTGACGCGAACGGTTGCTTAAACGATGTGGCGCCATACTCCCGCGCGAACGGGAGGGAGCCCGGTGTCGGCCGCCATCATCAAGCCTATCGACGGTACGGTCCTGAAGGCCGCGATCGAGGCGCACGGCCGTTATCTGCGCCGTGAGCCGCAGGGGCGCCGCGCCAACCTCAGCTACTGCGACCTCGCAAATTTCGCCCTGGAAGGCGTCGACCTCAGCGAGGCCGACCTGACCGGCGCCCGGCTCAGCAACGTGATCGCCCGCGGGGCCAAGTTCGATCAGGCGGTGCTCTACGGCGCCGACTTGCGCGGCGCCGACCTGCGCGGCGCCAGCCTTTTCCGAGCCGACCTGCGGGGGGCCTGTCTGCGCGGCGCCAACCTGGCGGGCGCTTCCATGGTTCATTGTGATCTGCGCGAGGGCCGCACGGCGCTGCAGGACAAGGCGGAAGGTTTTCGCGTGCTGAAGCACGAATTGAGGCCGGGCGAATTGGACAACGCGATCCTGACGGGAGCCGATCTGTCAGGGGCGCAACTCGGCAACCTGGCCGGCACGGCAGCGGACTTCCGTGACGCGGTGATGGTCGGGGTGACGCTAACCGGCGCGCGGATGCGCAACGCCAGACTGGACGGCGCCGATCTTTCGGACAGCGACCTGTCCGGCTCGGACTTCTCGGGCGCGAGCCTGCGCGACGCGGTCGTGGTCGGCGCGAACATGGCCTCGACGACGCTCAAGGACGCCGACATGGAAGGCCTTCTGCGCGCGCCGCCGGAGAGCGTCTTTGTGGACGACAGGCCGTTGGAAGACCTGATCGCCCAGCACCAGCAATGGTGCGAAACGGGCGGCGCCGAGGGCGCCTTCTTCCGGGCGGCCGAACTCGACTTTCGGGCCATCGGAACCCTGAGGGGCGTGAAACTCACAGCGCTCAACGCCCCGCGCGCCGTCTTCTACGGCATGGACCTGACCGGGGCCGAGCTGCAGGGCGCCGACCTCTCCGGCGCCGATCTCAGGAATGTGCGTCTCTGCGGCGCGGACCTGCGCGGTGCGCGACTGCTGAACGCCCGGCTGACCCGCGCCGACCTGTCCGGGGCCCGGCTGGGTCCCCTGGAGGTGGGCGAAGGCCGGATCGTTCGGGCCGACCTGTCGCGCGCCTGTTTGCGCCAGGCCCGGCTCATCGAGGCTGATCTCACGCGGGCGCGACTGATCGAGGCCGACCTGTCGGGTGCGCGGATGGACGGCGCTGTCCTGACCCTCGCCGAAATGGACGAGGGTCCGCTGGCCGCCTAGAGTGCGCCCGTCGCGGCCAGGCCGACGATCCCGACGATACCGACGACGATCCGCCACCAGGCGAACGGCGCGAATCCGTGGCGCGACACGAAGTCGAGCAGCATGCGCACGACCAGCAGGGCCGTCAGGAAGGCCGTCAGGAAGCCGACGACGATCAGGCCTGCATCGGTGAAGTCGAGCCGGTCCCAATTCTTGAGCAGGTCGTAGGCGACGGCCGCCCCCATGGTGGGCAGGGCGAGGAAGAAGCTGAACTCGGCAGCCGAGCGCTTGTCCGTGCCGAGCAACAGCCCGCCGGCGAGGGTCGCACCCGAACGGGACACACCCGGCACCATGGCCAGGCACTGGAAGAGGCCGATCAGGAAATAGACGCGCAGCGGATAGCGGTCGGCCTCCAGATAGACCGGGACCTTCTTCATCCGGTCCAGCAGCAGCAGGATCACGCCCCCTACGATCAGGGCGATGCAGATGACCAGCGGCGTCTCGAACAGGACGGTCTTGATGAAGTCGTAGGCGAGAAATCCGATGACCACCGCCGGCGCAAAGGCGGCCAGCAGCCCGATCAGGAACCGGCGGGCGTCCGGATCGAACGGCCACCGCGTGGCGAGAGTCCACAGACGTCGGAAATAGACGCTGACGATCGCCAGCAGCGCGCCAAGCTGGATGACGATCTCGAAGGTCTTGCCCGTGCTTTCGAAGCCCAGGAAATGCCCCAGGAGCAGCATGTGCCCCGTCGACGAAACGGGAATGAACTCGGTCAGCCCCTCGACGAGACCCAGAATGATGGCGGCCAGCCAGTCGGACATGCTTTGCCTTGTAGAATGAGATCAGGCCCCGGCGGGGCCAGCCTCGACATAGCGCAGACGCGGCTGGATGGGCGAGCCTGAACGCGCCTGTTCCATCGCATGGGCCAGCCAACCGACCGCCCGACCGATGGTTAGCAAGCCGAAGGCGGCGTCGCGCGGCAGGTCCAGACGGCGGGTCGTAAGCGCCAGCGCCATGTCGAACGTCGGTGCACGCCCGGTCAGGGTCCGGCCCACGTGGATGACGTCGGCGAGCGGTTCAGGCAGCTGAGCCGCGGCAATGAGCGCCTCGGCGCGGGGATCCTCGGCCGCCGCGAAGCCGGGTAGCTCAAGCCCCTCGGCCAGGCGGTTGCGGCAGGCCTGGCGGGCGTCGGAGCGGCGCGCCTCCATGACGAAGCCGGTTACCTGGGCGAGACGTCCGCCCAGGTCGGAGCCGGACAGAGCTGCGAGCCCGGCCAGGGAAGCCGCGGACAGGGACGCGCCGGCGCCGACTGTGACCCGCGCGGCCAGCACTGCCGCGTCCGGTTCGTGATCGATCGACAGTATCATGGCGCGGCGGAGGAGATGGGCGTCCCGGTCGGACAGCTTCCAGCCACGCGCGAGCCGCTGGTGCAGATGCAAACGCGGCCCGGGTCCGGCGATGGCGTCGACCAGCTCGTTAAGCACCGAGGCCGCCTCGCGGCGGAGCGACGGGGCGCCGCGGCCGGCGCTGGCGCCGTCCTCGTCGGCGCGGCGGGCCAGACAGGCGAAGGCGCGGGCCCGGGGCGTCCCCGGAAAGATCACATCGACCCGGGGCCGCTGGTCGGCAAACGGATCATCGCCCTCAGCGCCCCAGATCAGCCGCGCCGCCTGTTCCACGGTCGCGTGTTCGGACAGGGAGACGGCGTCCTGGCCCCGGTAGAAGACCGAGCCGTCCTCAACTCGCGTCAGGCCGCTGGAGATGCGCACGTCTGCGGCGCGTTCGACGGTGGTGCGTACGGGGCGGGGGCTAGAATGGTCTTTCAGCCGAGACAGGTCCCGGGCGCTGTAGAGGCTGCGGCGCGGATTGGCGGGGTCGGGCCGCGCCGCCAGATGGCCGCGGCTCACATACGCATAAAGGGTCTGGCTCTTCACCCCGAGGAGGGATTCCGCTTCGGTGCGGGGCAGCCAGTGGTCGGGTTCCGTGCTCATGAGACCGACGTTAGCCGATCAACATTGACAGAATGTCGACGCTTCCGCGGCGGTTGCCACACCCCGGCGCATTGGCCACAAGGCGCAGATGACCGACCGGACGCCCGACTTCGTGACCTCGCCCGACCGGGCCGCCCGGGCGGTGCGTGACGTCACCCGCCTGTCGCTGGCGGTGGCGGTCATTTTGGTGGTGCTCAAGATGTTCGGCTGGAGCGCCTCGGGCTCCGTCTCGCTGCTGGCGTCCCTGCTGGACTCGGGCCTCGACCTGATCGCCTCCCTGGCCGTCTTCTTCGCCGTTCGCTGGGCGGCGCAGCCCGCGACCGAGAAGCATCGTTACGGTCATGGCAAGGTCGAGGCCTTTGCCGGCCTCCTGCAGGCCGGACTGGTGCTGGCGTCCGCCCTCGTCATCGGCTGGGAGGCTGTCGGGCGGATCGTGGAGCCGCGCGCGGTGGTCAACGGCGTATGGGCGATCGCCGTCATGGGGGTCTCGATCATCCTGACCTCGATCCTGGTGCTGGCGCAGTCGCGAGCCATCCGGCTGAGCGGATCCCTGGCGGTTAAAGGCGACCGTTCGCACTATTCCGCGGACCTGGCCGCCAATGTCGTGGCTCTCATCGGCGTGGCCTCTGCCGCCCTCTGGGGCGCGGCGCCGCTGGACGCGGCGGCGGGCCTGATCGTCGCCGTCTGGCTGGTCTGGGGTTCGCTGTCGGTGCTGAGGGATGCGGCCGAGCACCTGCTGGATCGCGCCCTTCCCCCTGAGGCGGAGGCCGAGATCACGGCGCTGGTCCTCGCGGATCCGCGGGTAAAGGGCGTCCACCAGCTCAGAACGCGCGCATCCGGGCAGATCTGGATGATCCAGATGCACATCGACCTGGAGCCGCGCCTCTCGCTCGAGAAGGCGCACGGCATCATCGTCGAGGCGGAGGACCGTATCCTGAAGGCCTATCCGCGCGCGGACATTCTCATCCATCCGGACCCCAAGGGCCGCGCCCAGCCCCATGGCGGAACTTTCGGCGAGCCTGTCTCGGCGGAACCGACAGGGTGAACGACCCCTTAAGGCTTGTTCGCCTATGGCGGTCGATCATCGGCGACCATGACCCAGTCTCTTCTTCTGCATCACTTCCCGCTCGACCCCGCCTCTCGCCAGGCGCGCCTCGCCATGGGGGAGAAGAAGATCGCCTTCGAGGAGCGGCCGGTCCGCTACTGGGAGCATGATCCCGACTTTCACGCCCTGACCCACACCGGCCGGCCGCCCGTGCTGGAAGTCGGCTCGGGCGAGAGCCGGGTGGTGGTCTGCGAACTGATGGCCGTGCTCGACTGGATCGAAACCTTCGGCAAGGGCGCGCCCCTGCTGTCGAAGCACGCCGGGGAGCGGGCCGAGGCGATGCGGCTGCGCACCTGGTTCGACCGCAAGTTCGAAATCGAGGTCGATGCGCCGATCCTTTACGAACGAATGGAAAAGCGCCTCCAGCGACTGGGCCCGCCGGAGGCCGATCCCCTGCGGCAGGGCCGCGGCGCCCTGAAGGAACACCTGGCCTACCTTGAAGAACTGCTGGGAAAGCGCGACTGGCTGGCCGGGCGCGAGCTTTCGCAGGCCGATCTGGCCGCCGCGGCACACCTTTCGGTGCTCGACTATTTCGGAGAAGTGCCCTGGCGCGCCTATCCGGCGCTCAAGACCTGGTACATGCGGCTCAAGAGCCGCCCGAGCTTCCGTCCTCTGCTGGCTGACCGCTTGCCCGGCATGGCGCCGGTGGACCACTATGCGGACCTGGATTTCTGAGGGGCGCTGACGTGTCCAGCCGCGCCGCCCGGCGGGAACCGAAATGACCGCTCCAACCGTCAGCGTCATCGTCGTCGCCTACGAAAGCCGGCCGGTGCTGTCCCGCTGCCTCGCCCATCTTGCGGAGCAAACCTACCGTGATTTCGAGGTGGTGCTGGTCGACAACGGGTCCACAGACGGAGCCGCCCAGGCGGCGGCTTCAGCCGATCCCTCCATCATCTTGGTGGAGAACGGCGCCAACCTGGGCTTCGCCGAGGCCAACAACCTGGGCGCGGCGCGCGCCCGTGGCCGGTGGCTGGCGCTGCTGAATCCCGACGCCTTCGCCGAGCCGGACTGGCTGGAGCGGCTTGTCGCCGCAGCAACGGTCTGGCCGAACACCGCCTGTTTCACCGCCCTGCAGGTCGCCGCAGACGACCCGGCCCTCCTCGACGGCGCCGGAGACGCCATGACCCTGATCGGCTTGCCCTACCGCATGGGGTATCGCCGTCCCGTACCCGCGACGATTCCGGCCGGCGAGGTCTTTTCCCCCTGTGGCGCCGCCATGATGGTGGACCGGGAGACGTTCCTGAGGCTGGGCGGCTTCGCAGCGCATTTCTTCAGCTATTGCGAGGATGTCGACTTCGGCTGGCGCTTGCGCGCGGCCGGCGCGGGGACGCGGCTGGTGCCGGAAGCGGTGGTGGCGCATATCGGCTCGTCCACCTTGGGCGCACGCTCCGGCTTCGCCCTCTTCCATGGCTTTCGAAACCGGCTCTGGTGCCTGTTCAGAAACATGCCGACAGCGGCCCTGATCCCGCTCCTGCCGCTGCATCTCGCAGCGACGGCGGCCCTGCTGGCCGGATGCGCTCTCAGAGGTGAAGTCGGACCGGCTTGGCGAGGACTGCTGGCGGGCCTCGAGGGCGCGGCCGCTCAGCGCCGGCTCGGAGCGCCGCAGCGGGGCCAGGCGCGCGCGGTCCTGCGCGCCATGACCTGGAACCCCTTACAGGCGCTCCGACGCGGCATCGATGTGCGGATTACAGGGCCCGAGGGCCGTCGCGACTAATTTTCTCGGGCGCACACCGATTGTTCACCGGCATCGGACTAGGGTTCCTGAATCTTAGGGGGAGCCACAGTTGCAGCTCTGGACGAGTGCACCGGTCTTGGCCGGAATAGGCGTCGCCGTGGCCCTGCTGGCCGCGGTCGTCTTCGCCATTGTCCTCTTGATCCGCCGCCGCTCCGACGTGCCCGCCAACCGGCTCGACTTTTCCCCCAAAGGCCTGACACGCGACGTCGCCCTCAGCCGGCTGAACGAGGCGATGGAGGCCATGACAGATGGCCTGGCCTATTACGACGCCGACGATCGGCTCGTGGTGTGGAACGCCCAGTACCGGCGCACCAATCCGGAGATCGCCGACCACCTGGTCGAGGGCATCTCGTTCGAGGAGATTCTCCGTCTCGGACTTGATCAGGGCCATTACGTCGAGGCGGTTGGCCGCGAGGAAGACTGGCTCGCCGAGCGCCTTGAGGCCCGGCGGCGCTGCGGGGATGCGGTCGAGCAGGAAATCTCCGACGGCCGCTGGCTAAGGGTCCAGGACAGGCGCAGCGCGCTAGGCGGAATTGTCTCGACGATCATCGATGTCACCGATTTGAAAGCGGCCGTTACGAGCCTCGCGCGGGCGCGCGACGCGGCCGAGGCCGCCAACCGCGCCAAGTCCGAGTTCCTCGCCAATATGAGCCACGAGATCCGGACGCCGTTGAACGGCATCCTCGGCGTGGCCGAGGTGCTTGGCCAGACCGACCTGAATGCGGATCAGCGGGAGATGTTGCGCTTGATCTCGGTGTCGGGTGTGACCCTGCAGCAGCTTCTGTCGGACATCCTAGACCTCGCCCGCGTCGAATCCGGCCGGCTGACGCTCAGCCATGCCCCGTTCGACCTGGCCCAGGCCGTCCGTGAAGCCGGCCAGCTCTACGAGGCGCCTGCGCGCGCGCGCGGGCTGCAGTTTTTCGTCGACGTCGCCCCCGAGGCGAGCGCCTGGGTCATGGGCGACGTGGTGCGGATCAAGCAGATCCTGACCAATCTGGTCTCCAACGCCGTGAAATTCACCCAGAGCGGCTTCGTCCGCCTGACCGTCGAGCGCGCGGCGGACCGCGACGGCCGCGCCGTGTTCCGGTTCAGCGTCGAGGACACGGGCGTTGGCTTCGATGCAGCGGTGCGCGAACGGTTGTTCTCGCGCTTCGAACAGGCCGACGGCTCCATCACCCGCCGCTTCGGCGGGACGGGTCTGGGGCTCGCGATCTGTCGCCAGCTCTGCGAAATGATGGGTGCGGAGATCGATTGCGAAAGCGAACCGGGCGGGGGCTCGGCCTTTCTGGTCGTCCTGCCGCTCGAGCTGACCGAGGCTCCCGTCGTCGAGCCGGAAGTCCACCCCGTGGCGGTGAACGAGGCGCGGCCCCTCAAGGTGCTCCTGGCCGACGACCACCCGACCAACCGCAAGGTCATCGAACTGATCCTGTCGCACCTCGAGGTCGAGCTGACGGCGGTCGAGAACGGGGCCGAGGCTGTCGACGCCTACGACCGGGGGCTCTTCGACATCGTTCTGATGGACATGCAGATGCCGGTCATGGACGGCTTGGCGGCGACGCGGACGATCCGGGATTTCGAGCGGGCGACCGGCAGGGCCTCGACGCCCGTGGTCATGTTGACCGCCAACGCCCTGCCGGAGCACGTTCAGGCCGCCCAGCAGGCGGGCGCCGATCGCCATCTGTCCAAGCCGGTCAGCGTCCAGACGCTGATCGACTGTGTCCGGGAACTGACCGCTCCGGCCGCCTCCTGCGCCGCCATCCAGGCGGCTTAGGCTTCGAGCGCCTCATAAGCCGGGAGCGTCAGGAAACTCTCGCAGGTCGGCGCGAAACACAGCTCCGCAAACAGACGGATCGCTTCTGGAAGCCTGTCGAGATCGCGGGGCATTCGGGTGACCTCGTCGTCGATCAGGGCGCGGACCAGTCCCTCGTCCACGATACGACCGTCATCGAGCGTGGCGCCGTGTCTGAGCCACTGCCAGACCTGGGTGCGGCTGATCTCGGCGGTCGCGGCGTCCTCCATAAGATTGTAGAGCGGCACGGCTCCACGGCCCCGCAACCAGGCCTCCACATACTGGATGCCGACCCGAATGTTCTCGCGCAGGCCCGCCTCGGTGCGCGGCCCATCGTGCATCTTCAGCATCTCTGCCCGGCCAATAGAGGCGCCGTCGCCGATGACGCCTAGCTGGTTCGGGCCCGGCATCAAGCGGTCGAAGACCTCCAGGGCGACCGGGACCAGCGCCGGGTGAGCGACCCAGGTCCCGTCGTGACCGTCGCCGGCCTCGCGCTCCTTGTCCGCCTTGACCTTGGCGAAGGCCGCCGCATTGGCCGCCTCGTCGTTCTTTATCGGGATCTGGGCCGCCATCCCGCCCATCGCAAATGCGCCGCGCCGGTGGCAGGTGGCGATCAACTTCTTGGAATAGGCGCGTAGGAAGGCCTCGCCCATGACCATGCGGGCGCGGTCGGGGGTCAGGAAGTCCGGGTTCAGGCCCAGCCGCTTGATGGTGGAGAAGATGTAGTCCCAGCGACCGCAGTTCAGACCGACGATATGGTCTTTCAGGGCGTGAAGGATCTCGTCCATCTCGAAGGCGGCGGTGATGGTCTCGATCAGGACGGTTGCCTTGATCGTGCCGACAGGCAGGCCGAGGCGGCTTTGCGCGATGCGGCAGGCGTCGTCCCAGAGGGCCGCCTCCTCCATCGATTCCAGCTTGGGGAAGTAGAAGTAAGGACCCGAGCCTTGATCCAGCGCCGAGCGGGCGTTGTGCGTGAGGTATAGGGCGAAGTCGAACAGGCCGCCCGAGACCGGCTGGCCATCGACCTCGACGTGGCGTTCCAGCAGGTGCCAGCCGCGCGGGCGCACCAGCAGGACGGCGGGTGTTGCGCCCAGCGCATAGGTCTTGCCGGTGTCGGGGTCGGTGAAGCCGAGGTCACCTGACCACCGGTCCTTCAGATTGATCTGGCCCTCGACGACGTTCTCCCAGGTCGGGCTGGTGGCGTCCTCGAAGTCGGCCATGAAGACCTTCGCCCCGGAGTTCAGGGCGTTGATGACCATCTTGCGATCGGTCGGGCCGGTGATCTCGACGCGGCGGTCCAGCAGGTCGGCGGGGATCGGGGCGATCCTCCAGTCGGCGTCGCGGATATGGGCCGTGTCGGCGCGAAAGTCGGGCGTCTCGCCGGCGTCGAAGCGCGCCTGACGCACTTCCCGTTCGGCCAGCAGCGCCTTGCGGCGGGCGTCGAGCGCGCGGTGCAGTTCGGCGACCAGCGACAACGCTTCAGAGGTCAGCACCTCCGAGGCGCGACCCTCGACGGGGCCAAGGATGCGGATGCCGGTATCCGTGAGGGCGTCGAGGGGCATGGGGCGCTCGGAAATGGAAGGAAGGTGCGGACGGGCCGCTTCCGACGCAAGGGCGGAGAGCGGCCTGCCCGGCTATTCGTAGCCGTGGGCGGCTTCGTTGATGACCGCGCTCGGCATGGCCGAGAAGTCCACGGCAACCGGACGGGCGGCGATCTTCTGGAAGGTCTTGATCGCGTGCTCGAGCCGGCGGCGGGCCTCCTTGGCCTCGTCGGTCTGGGGGTCGAGGCCCAACGGGGCCAGGCAGTAGTCGATGATGGCGCGGGGCTGGCTCATCGGTTCCATTGCGTTTCCTTATCTTATTCCGCGGCCACGAACTGGGCCGTTTCGGTGGAGTCCTTCAGGGCAGTGGTCGACGACTGGCCGTTGGAGATCACGGTCGCGACCTGGTCGAAGTAGCCGGTGCCGACCTCGCGCTGGTGACGGGTGGCGGTGTAGCCGCGGGCCTCGTTGGCGAACTCGCGCTGCTGGAGCTCGGAGTAGGCGGCCATGCCGTGGTCGCGGTAGCCATCGGCCAGCTCGAACATCGCGTTGTTCAGGCTGTGGAAGCCGGCCAGGGTTACGAACTGGAACTTGTAGCCCATGGCGCCCAGCTCGCGCTGGAACTTGGCGATGGTGGCCTTGTCCAACTTGGCTTCCCAGTTGAACGAGGGCGAGCAGTTGTAGGCCATCAGCTTGCCCGGATACTGCTTCTGGACGGCTTCGGCGAACTTCTTCGCATCGTCCAGATCGGGGTGCGAGGTTTCCCACCACAGCAGGTCCGCGATCTTGGCGTAGCTGAGGCCGCGCGCGATGCAGTGGTCTAGGCCGGTGCCTTCCTTGAGGCGGTAGAAGCCCTCGACCGTGCGGCTGTCGCGGTCAATGAAGGGGTGGTCCCGCTCGTCGATGTCCGAGGTGATCAACTGGGCCGACTCGGCGTCGGTGCGGGCGACGGTGATGGTGGGCGTGCCCATGACGTCGGCGGCGAGACGGGCGGCGACGAGGTTGCGCTCATGAGCCTGGGTCGGGATGAGGACCTTGCCCCCCAGATGGCCGCACTTCTTCTCCGAAGCCAGCTGGTCCTCGAAGTGGACGCCCGCGGCGCCGGCCTCAATGAAGGCCTTCATGATCTCGAAGCTGTTCAGCGGACCGCCGAAGCCGGCCTCGGCGTCGGCGACGATGGGGGCGAACCAGTCCCGCCTGG
>CAMLNT010000034.1 GCA_946481425.1 uncultured Brevundimonas sp. | reverse complement strand
GCAGGTCGAGGTGAAGCTCGGTGTTCTGACTGGATCGATTCTCTCGGCGTTGGTCGGTGCTGCGGTTATCGGCGCATCGCGGCGCGGGAAGACATCCGACGCGCAAGCTTCCGCGTCCTGAACTGGCGCGAATATTGACGTAACGGCATTCGTTTCTGTCGTTTTTTCGTCACAGCCTTGCTTTGGGAAGCCTCAAAACCCCTTGAGATGCTTGTGGTTGGCGCAGTCTTCGACTACCCCAATTTGGTCAGAATCCGCAGTTCAGAGCGGATCGAACACAGGTTGGAAACGCGGTGCGGCCTCGAACGGGGCGACCGAAATCGGGGTAGGACATGCGCCTTAATCAATTTCTCCGTCTGACGGCTTCGGCCGCCGTGCTCGCGGGCATCTCGGCCGGCGCGGCCCAGGCGCAGGACGAGCCGGCTCGCGTTGACGACATCATCGTCACCGCCCAGAAGCGCGAACAGAGCCTCCAGGACGTGCCGATCGTGGTCACGACCCTGTCGGAAGAGCTGCTGGAAGACGCCGGCGTCCGCGACATCAAGGATCTCCAGATCCTGACGCCGGGCCTGACCGTCACCTCGACGACGTCGGAAACCATCACGACCGCCCGTATCCGCGGCGTCGGCACCGTGGGCGACAACCCCGGCCTGGAAAGCTCGGTCGGCGTCGTCATTGACGGCATCTACCGTCCGCGTAACGGCGTCGGCTTCGGCGATCTCGGCGAACTGTCCCGCATCGAGGTCCTGAAGGGGCCCCAGGGCACGCTGTTCGGCCGCAATACCTCGGCCGGCGTCATCAACATCATCTCCGAGCGTCCTTCGTTCGACCCCGGCTTCGAAGCCGAAGTCACCGCCGGCAACTTCGGCGCCTGGGGCGTCGCAGGCTCGGTCACTGGCGGTATCACTGACACGCTCGCCGGCCGTCTGTATGTCGCTGCCCGTCAGCGCGACGGCTTCTACGACGTGATCACCGGCGACGGTCCGCGCACCCTGACCGACGACCAGAACCAGGATTTCTGGACCGTTCGCGGCCAGCTGCTGTTCCTGCCGTCCGACACGGTCTCGATCCGCGCGATCGCGGATTACTCCACGCGTGAAGAGTACTGCTGTACGGCGGTTCAGATCCGTTCGGGCCCGACCGCTTCGCTGGTCAACCTGCTGACCGCGGGCGGACAGGGCGTGCGCCCGGCCGTCACCGGCGGTTCCTTCGGCCCGCCCCCGGGCTATCAGTTCCTGCCGTTCTCGCGCACGGGCTACACCAACCGCGACACCGGCCAGGACATCGAGGACATGGGCCTGTCGGTCGAGGCCAACATCGACCTCGAAGCCTTCGGCGGTTCGACCCTGACCTCCATCACGGGCGTTCGCTCCTGGCAGACGGTGAACGGCCAGGACATCGACTTCTCCGGCATGGACGCGCTCTACCGCGCCCAGGACGGCGACTTCGGGTTCGGCCTCGATACGCTGAGCCAGGAATTCCGCCTGGCCGGCTCGACCGAGCGCCTCGACTGGCTGGTCGGCGGCTACTTCTCGTCCGAAGACCTGTCGCGCGACGACAGCTACTTCTACGGTTCTGACTACGCCAACTACGTCTCGCTTCTGCTGACGACGACGGCTCCGGGCGGCCCTTACGCGGGCCGCGTGGGCTGCCTGACCGCGCCGGCGCCTTTCAACACGGCCCCGGCCATCGGCGGCTGCGTCGTCGGCCTGGTTCCGCCGAGCGGCCCGACGTTCGCCACCGGCCAGGGCGTGCGTGACCACTACTCGACCGAAACCGAGACCTTCGCGCTCTTCACCCACAACACCTGGCATCTGTCTGACGCCCTGCACCTGACGGTGGGCCTGCGCTGGACCCAGGAGGAGAAGACCCTCTCGGGCCTGCAGGACAACATCAACGGCAACGGCACCGTCTGCGCCGCCGCCGCGGGCAACGCCGCGGGCATCGCCGGCGCCTTCGGTGCTGCTGCTGCGCAGCAGGCCATCGGCCTGCTCTGCCTGCCCTGGTCGAACTTCGCCTTCGACAACCGCACCCTGTCGGAATCGAACAGCGAGGACGCGCTCTCGGGCACGATCAACCTGTCGTACGACATCACCGAAGACCTGATGGTCTACGGGGCCTATTCGCGCGGCTACAAGGGCGCCGGCTTCAACCTGGACCGCGTGCAGACGGGTGTGACCCCGGCCTCGTCGCTGTTCTTCCCGGCTGAAACGGTCGACAGCTACGAGCTGGGTTTGAAGTCGACGCTGCTGGACGGCTCGCTGCTGTTCAACGCGACGGCCTTCCACCAGACCTTCTCGGACTTCCAGCTGAACACCTTCCTCGGCACGGCCTTCGTGGTCGAGTCGATCCCGGAAGTGACCTCGGTCGGCCTGGACATCGACACCATCTGGTTCACGCCGGTCGATGGCCTCTCGTTCCAGGGCGGCATCACCTACACCAACACCGAATACTCGAACTTCACGGCTGCGGACCTGTCGAACCCCGCGCGGTTCGGCCCGCTGTCGCTCCTGCCGGGCAACACCATGTCGTTCGCCCCCGAGTGGTCGGCGACCGGCGCGGTGACCTACGAGCGCGAAATCGGCAACCTGCTCGCCGGCTTCAACCTCTCGGCCAAGTACACCTCGGAGTACAACACCAAGTCCGACCTGCTTCCGGCGGGCATCCAGGAAGCCATGACGCTGGTCAACGGCCGCGTCAGCCTGGGCTCGGCGGATGAGCGCTGGACGCTGGAGCTGTGGGGTCAGAACCTGACGGACGTGGAATACAACCAGGTTGTATTCAACGCGCCGCTGCAGGGCACGGCCTTCCAGTCGACGGTCCAGCCGAATGGCACCTTCTACAACCCGTCGCTGGATACCCAGACCTACAACGCCTTCCTGGGTGCTCCGCGTACCTGGGGCGTGACCCTGCGGGTCCGCTACTAAGCCTTTCGACAAAGGAGCGCGCGTCGGGTTCGGCGGGCGTTCCTGGGGCAGGGAAACCGGTCGGGCTCAGGCCCGGCCGGTTTTTTCTTGGCGCATGAAGACGGGCGCGGCGGCGCAAGCCGACGTGTAGCGTCGTCGCTACCTCAAGCGGGCATCGCCTACAGCTTGATCTGGCCGGTCTGGATGTCGCTGAACCGCTCGGGTTTCAGCCGGATATAGGTCGCCTTGTCGCGCACATAGATCGCATCCTCGGTGCGCGCGGGATCAAACCCGTCCGCCACCAGATCCACCTTGCGGTACTTGAAGGTGCCGGTCGTGTGCAGGCTCTTGCGGAGCCGCAGGAATACCGGCCGGGCATAGTTGGGCAGCTGTTCGTCGACGTAGGCGGCGAAGGCCTTGGCGTTGAACCGGCCGTCGGCGACGATGCAGGCCATGCCGGCCTTGCCCTCGGCGCCCGCGACGGGCACGCCGTAGACGATCGCTTCCGAGACACCCGGCGCGTCGCCGAGCCTCAGCTCCACCTCAGACGTTGAAACGTTCTCGCCCTTCCAGCGGAAGGTGTCGCCGATCCGGTCGACAAAATAGAAGTAGCCCTCGCGGTCCTGACGCATCAGGTCGCCAGTCCGGAACCAGCGATCGCCCTTCTCGAAGACGTCCTCCAGCACCTTTTTGCTGGAAGCGGCCTTGTCAGCGTAACCGGCGAACTCATGGCGAGCGTCCGAGCCGATCATGCCGACGGCCTCGCCGATCTCGCCCGGCGCGCATTCCTGCAGCAATCCGTTGGCTCCGCGGATCGGTTCCTGGGTGTCCTGATCGAAGCGGACCAGACGCAGGTTCATCTTGCTGCGCAGCATCTTGGGGATGCGTCCAATCGCCCCCGGCTTGCCGTCGAAGTTGAAGATCGAGGCATTGCCTTCGGTCGAGCCGTAGAACTCCAGGATCTGGGGGATCGCAAACCGCCGCTGGAAGTCGGTCCACACATCGCCCCGCAGGCCGTTGCCGAAGGCGAGCTTCAGCTTGTGGGCGCGTTCCAGCTCGTGCTCGGGCTGATTGACCAGATAGCGGCACAGCTCGCCGATGTAGACGAAGTGGGTCGCGCCCGTGGCGACGACGTCCGGCCAGAAATGCGTCGCCGAGAACTTGCGACGCACGACAAGCTTGGCGCCGTTGAGGAACGCCGCGCCCACGCCGCACAGCCCGCCGGTCGAGTGATACAGGGGCAGGACGCAATAGACGATGTCGTCCGGCTTCGTCTGGGTGACCGCCGCAAAGGCCCGCATGTACAGCCGCGCGCGGCTGTGGGTGATGACCGCCGCCTTAGGCAGGCCCGTGGTGCCCGAGGTATAGATGTAGAGCGCGGTGTCGCGATTGGTCAGGCCATTGCGCTGGCCCCGATCGGGCCGCACACCCGAGGCGCCCTTGAGAGGCGCATCGAGCCCCCGTCGGCCGCTGGCCTCGTCTGCGCCTTCCAGGCCGAGCACCCAGATCATCGCGGCGCGGGCCAGTCCACGCGTGGCATCCTCGACCGCCCGCCAGGTGTCCTCGTCGGCGATGATGTGGTGAGCCCGCGAGATCTCAAGGCTATGCGCCAGGGCCGGGCCGACCAGTTGGCAGTTCACCAGGGCGCTGGCCACTCCGACCTTCGAGAGCCCGATCCAGGCGGCGAGATATTCGATCCGGTTCGGCAGCACGAGCGCGACCGTGTCGCCACGTCTGAGGTTTCGGCCTCGCGCCCAGTGGGCGAACCGGTTCGCCAGGGTGTCGAGCTCGCGATAGGTGACCTGGCGTGTCTCGTCGACAACGGCGATGCGCTCCGGCCACTGGTCCACGGCGGCTTCGAAATCGTCGCACAGCAGGTCGGCGCCGTCCGGCTCGATGGGCTTCACGCGCTTGTAGAGGCGGTCAGCTGCCCTCAGAAATCGGATGTCGCGCTGCAGCCGCGAAATCAGCCCCATGGATCGGTCACCTGTTTGTATCCAGCCTTGATGGCGAAGCCGGAGCAGGGGGTCAACCGCGCGAGGCGAGATGCCGCAGCGCCGCGGGATTCGGGGTCTGAACCGTTGTCAGGAAACGTCAGCGGCGCGCGTCGCAACGATGGCGCATGGTCATGACAGGAAGGTCCGGGGGGGCGCTTCCACAGACGTGTTCGAACCGACCGGCCGTGTCCGGATCGGGGGGCGGTCCGAATGGTTCGGGCTGCAGGATAGCCTCTCGCATGAGAGGCATGAGAGGTTGGATCATGAAGGCTGTCATCACCGCTATCGCCGCTGTCGCGACCATCGCCGCCGCCGGCGCCGCGTCGGCCCAGGACTATTCGCTGCCGTCGAACTACGGCGACGTGAACCTGTACTCGGGCTTCACGCCGGATCCGTTCACCGTCAACCTGACGGCGGGCGGCAACATCGACGCCCAGTACGCCATCAGCGGCAACTGCCGTGGCGCCATCACCAATGCGCCGGACGTTCAGCTGAACTACTCGGCCGGCGGCCTGCCGCTGATCATCTCGGTCAACTCGAGCGCGGACACGACCCTGGTCGTGAACGGCCCGGACGGCCGCTTCTACTGTGACGACGACGGTGGCCAGTCGGGCCTGAACCCGTCGCTGCGCTGGAATGCGCCGATGTCCGGCGCCTACGACATCTGGGTCGGCTCCTACAGCGGCCAGCCCGCCGCCGCGACGCTGTCGATCTCGGAACTCTACACCTACTGATCCGCACCGGATCGGTTGCGAACGCCCCGGCCATGGCCGGGGCGTTTTGCGTTTGAGGTGGCCGCGTCTCGGCCCTCCGCGCCCCGAAATGACCTCATATGTGGCCGGAACTCCAGCTACCTGGCCTCGTTCGGTTTGCCTGAGTTTCAACTGTTCAGGAGACTGTCCGTGACGACGAACTATACCCCGACGTCCAACTGGACCGACCGCGACATCAAGGGCCGCGACATGGAAACGCGGCCGCTACGCCCGCTCGAGCCCGTGTCGTTCAGCTCTGACCCGGCCGCAGATCGGCTTTCCGAGCGACTGGCCCGGGACGTCGCCAAGCCGGCGCCTGGGCCGCGCCCGCAGGAAGAGCGCGTGTTCGACCAGCCGCTGGACGCATCGGTTTCGCCTGGCGACGACAGCGTGATGAACCAGCCCATGGTCAACGTGGCCGACCCACGCGCCGTGGCGGCCGGGTCTGACCTGTTTGACGCGCCGATGGTCAACAGCACCGACGGCCTGCACCGCTCGGGTCACGACGACCTGTTCGACCGCCCGATGGTAACGGCTGCCAGCGCGCCGGCCTCCGAGATCGAGGCTCCGTTGTTTGAACGTCGTCCGCTGGAGACCGAGCGTCGCCAAGACGACGAGGTGGTTACGCCGACCTTCGCCGCTTCGGCCCGCAGCAGCAATCGTTCGAAGATGCTGATGGTCGCAGCCCCCGTGGCCCTGCTGGCTGCGGTCGGCATCGGCTGGGCCGCGCTGAGCGGCGCGCCCGAGGCCCCGACCGAACCGGCCGCCGCGCCGGTCGAGATTGCGCCGGCGGCTCCGGCCGGCAGCGAATCGCTGATCAACATGCCGGTCACGGATTCCGCGACGCCCGTCGAAAGCGTCACCGCTTCGGCTCCGGCGGCTCCCGCCGTGACGGCTGCTGCTCGCCCGAGCACGCCCGCGCGTCCGGCTCGCACGCCGACGTCGCGTCCTGAGGCGGCGGCTCCGGCTGCCACTCCGGCGGCCCAGACGCCCGCTTCGCAGCCGGCCGCCGAGCCGGTGATCGCCGCCGAACCCGTCGCGCCGACGCCTGCGACCCCGACGCCGACGCCGACACCCACTGTCGAACCGGCCCAGCCGCTCATCCAGACCGAGCCGCTGTCGCCGCAGTGAGCCCAGGCTGAAGCGCAGACGACGACGGCCGCCCCTCGGGGCGGCCGTTTTCGTATTCGTACTCGCCCTGTCGTGGCCCGCGGGCGATAAAACGGCATGACCCGCATCGCCCCGATTCTTGAAACCGAACGCCTGGTCCTGCGGCCGCACGGCTTGGCGGACTTTGAAAACGTTACGCGTCTCTGGGCGGATCCGGAGGTCACGCGCTTCATCGGCGGCAGGGCGTCGACGCGCGAGGAGTGCTGGGCGCGCCTTCTCCGCTACGCGGGCTCCTGGGCGCTGCTTGGCTATGGGTTCTGGACCTTTCGGGACCGGGCGACGGACGCCTACCTCGGCGAAGGCGGTCTCCTGCAGGGACAGCGCGCCCTTGAGCCCGGTTTCGGCGAGACGCCGGAGATCGGCTGGGCGCTTGCCCCTTCATCCCACGGCAAAGGCTATGCGCGTGAGGCCGTCGCGGCCATCCTCGCATGGTCGGAGGCTCAGGGCATGGATCGGCTGGTGTGCATGATCGAGCCGTCGAACACAGCGTCCGTACGACTGGCCGAAAAGCTGGGCTTCGCGGAATACGCTCGCACCACCTACCACGGCGCGCAGATCAAGCTCTACGAACGCCGGGCCGGGGCCTGATCGGGTTTAGAGGCGCTTGAGCTGCTTGCGCAGGCGCGCTTCTTCCTTGGCGGCGGACTTGCGGTCCTTACGCTCGGCGCGCTTGGCTTCCAGAGCGGCCTGCACATCGGCCAGGGCTGCGGCGGCGCGTTGCGTCTGCTGCGAGCGGCGCTCTTCCTCCTGACGCACCTTCTCTTCCGCGCGCGCCTTGCGGGCCGCTTCGCGTTCCTGGGCCTTGATCTGTTCGCGGGTCAGGGCGCCTTCGGGCGCGGCCACTGCGGCCTTGGGCTTGAACTTGGCGAGCAGGGCCTTCTTGGCCTCGGCTTGAGTGGAGAGGCGGTCGGCGAAGCCGGGGGAGATCTTAGACTGCATGTATCCTTTGGGGGGAGGCCTTCGAGGCGGCTCCTATTTGGCGAAATCTGAGAAAAAATCAAGCTTAGTAGGGCGGCTGGTAAGGGTACTCGAGGTTCTCGACCGGATATCCCAGGGCGCGGGCCCGTTCGGTCAGCCTGTCGAGTTCGGCCTGATTGGGCAGTTCGCGCGTATAAATGTAGAGGTCGCGGAAACTCGGATCGACGCTGATGAACCAGCGGTAGTTGGGATCAATCGCCACGACCCGGTAGGTCCGCGCGATCAGCGGCAGATACTGGACACGCAGTTCGGCATTGACCCCTGGGTCCAGGATCTCTCCTTCGCCGGTGATGTCGCGTATCTCGCCGTCCGCGCTCCCCACGCGGCAGTAATCGTACTGACGCACCGTCCGGTCGGCGTTCAGCGTGTAGTCCGTACCGCCATGACCGCAGTTGTTCGTGATGATCATCGGCCGGCGCGCGACCTCCAACCAGCGTCCGCTGTAGAGTCTTTCGGCGTCGACGCGCGTCACCGCGGCCGGCGCCTGATCCCCTGCGAGGGTAGCGCAACCCGACACGCCGAATGCAACGGCGGCGACGATGAGGGGGAGGTTGCGCATGATGGGCCCAGTGCTGGAGAGCGAAGCTCTGCAAGAACCCCGGCGCGCGGGTCAGGTTCCGGCGTCGTCGCCCGACTGGAAGAACGGCTCGACCTTGCCCTTTAGCTTGATGGTCATCGGGTTGCCCTGGCGATCGAGCGCTTTGCCGGCGACCAGGCGAACCCAGCCCTCCGAAACGCAGTACTCGTCGACGTTGGTCTTCTCGTCGCCGTTGAAGCGGATGCCGACGCCGCGCATCAGGATCGCCTCGTCGTAGAACGGGCTCTTGGGGTTCGAGGACAGGCGGTCGGGAGGAGTGTCGGACATGGCGCTGCGATAGCCTCAGGCGTCGGCCGGCGCAACGGCCTCGTCGGCTTCGGGCGCCGCGCCGCGGTTCAGGATCGTCGTCACCGCCAGGTCGGCGGACACATTGCCGACGGTGCGGAAGATGTCGGGGATCACCTCCACCGCCAGCAGCAGCGGCAGCAGCTCGACCGGCGCGCCCATGGCCAGGCAGATCGGCGCGATGGAGACGAAGAAGCTCACCTGACCCGGCAGGCCGACCGACGAGATCGAAACCGCGAAGGCCACCACGCCCGCCGCGATGAGCTGGGCGAGGGACGGCTGGATGCCCGAGACGTGGCAGATGAATAGCACGACCGAAAGGTTCGCCACCGGACTGGTAAGGCGGAAGACCGCCACCGCCAGCGGCAGGACCAGACCAGCGACATGCTCCGGCACGCCCAGGTGGTCGCGCGCGCGCTCGACCATGACCGGCAGCGTGCCCAGGGACGACTGGGTCGAAAAGGCCACGACCTGGGCCGGCGCGATACCGCGCGCGAACGTCCCCAGCGGCACGCGGCCAAAGATTGCGGCTAGTGGATAGGCCGCCACGGCCACCAGGATGCAGCCCAGCGACGTCAGGATCACGTAGTGGAGCAGGGCGCCTGTCGACCCCAGCCCGCCACGAAGGCCGAGCGTAAGAGCGAGTGCGAACACGCCCAGCGGCGCGGCCCACAGGACCCAGTTCACGATCACGATCATGGCGTCGGCCACGGCGTCGAACAGGTTCACCAGCAGAGTCTTCTGATGTTCGGGCAAGCGCGTGATGGCGAAGGCGAAGAACAGGGCGAAGATGACCAGCGGCAGAACCGCATTTTCGGCCGCGGCCGCGACCGGGTTGGTCGGGGCCAGGGACCGCAACCAGGCGCCGAACTCGATGGCCTGTGGCGGCGGCGGGGCCTCGGCGCCCGAAGCGCCGGCGATCAGGGCCCGGGCGCTGTCGGCGTCGACCGGCCAGATCGCCAGCGCGGCCTGCACGCCCGTCAGCGTCAGCACGATCGCGGCGACCAGCAGGACCGTGAACCACACCATGGCCCGCGCGGTCAGGCGTCCGGCCGACAGGGCGTCCGCTACCTTGCCGACGCCGACGACCAGAAGCGCCAGCACCAGCGGAATGACCGTCATCTGAAGGCCGCCGAGCCAGATTGAACCGATTGCTTCGGCGGTGGAGACCAGCCAGGGCAGGGGCGTCCCGCCGGCCTGAACCGTCGCGCCGAGGGCCAGGCCCAGGGCAAGGGCGAGCAGGACCCGGCCGCTCAGTGAGCCGACGAAGGCGCGGACCGGTTGTCGAGCGGACATGGCGGGAATCCCGGGCTGAATGAGCCAGCAACATCAGGAGCCTGCGCCGCTTTGGCAATCCCGCATGGGCGTGCGACTTGCCTAGACCTGTCGCGACGGGCTCAATACGGGGCCGAATCCGCCGGAGCCGCGAATGACTGTCCCTGCCGAGCCGACCGCTCTCGTCACCAATGACGCCGTCGTCCTCGGCATGCTGGCCCTGATCCTCGGAGCCGTTTTCTGGGCCTCCAACCTGAAGAGCGCCGGGGTCCAGAAGTTCTTCTCGATCATCCCGGCCCTGCTGCTCTGCTATTTCCTGCCGTCGCTGCTGACGACGTTCGGCATCGTCGATCCGGAGACCTCGCAGCTCTATTTCGTGGCTTCGCGCTATCTGCTGCCGGCGGCGCTGATCCTTCTGACCCTGTCGGCGGACCTGCCGGAAACGATGCGCCTGGGGCCCAAGGCGCTGATCATGTTTTTCACGGGCACGCTGGGCGTCATGATCGGGGGGCCGGTCGCGATCTGGCTTACCAGCCTCCTGGCCCCGGACCTGCTGGGATCGGGACCTGAGGCGATCTGGCGCGGCATGGCGACGGTTGCCGGCAGCTGGATCGGCGGGTCGGCCAACCAGACGGCGCTCTACGAGATATTCGGAGCCGGTCCCGACGTCTTCTCGATCTGGATCGCCGTGGACGTCATCGTCGCGAACATCTGGATGGCGGTCGTGCTCTGGATCGCGGCGAACCAGGTCAAGGTCGACCGCTGGCTGAAGGCGGATGCCAGCGCGGTCGAGGCTGTGCGGGAGAAGGCCGAGGCCTATGAGCTGGCAAATGCGCGAATCCCTACGCTCAAGGACCTGATGTTCATCGCCGCGGTCGCCTTTGGCGGCGTCGGGATTTCCCACGCCCTGGCCGATCCCCTTTCAACGTGGTTTGGCGAAGCCTATCCGCAACTTGACCGTCTGTCCCTGAACTCCAGCTTCTTCTGGGTCGTGCTGATCGCCACCGTGATCGGCGTCATCCTGTCGTTCTCCGGAGCGCGTAAGCTGCAGGGGCCCGGCGCGGCCAAGGTCGGATCGGTGTTCATCTACATCCTGGTCGCGACCGTCGGCATGAACATGAACATCGCCGCGATCATTGAGTCGCCGGTCTACTTCCTGATCGGCGGGCTGTGGATGCTCATCCACGTGCTCCTGATGTTCGGTATGGCGCGCCTGATCCGCGCGCCCAGCTTCTTCCTGGGCGTCGGCTCCATGGCCAATATCGGGGGCGCGGCGAGCGCGCCCGTCGCCGCGGCCGCCTTCCACCCGTCACTGGCCCCGATCGGTGTGCTGCTGGCGGTGCTCGGCTACATCATCGGAACCGCCGCCGGCTGGGCGACCGGCCTGATGATGGCCCAGATCGGCGGAGGGTAGGACAAATCGCGGGCGCTTTTGTCCCGCGATGTCCCGCTTGTCCTCGTCCTGCTTGTCCTCGCCTGACGCTACCATCTCCTCCCCGGTGCGCAGCGACGGGAAGGGGGACCACGACCCGACGGCAGCGCGCAGCCTGAAGGGGTGGAGGGGGCGCCTCAGGCCTGCCCGGAGAAGGCGGCTCCGGCCCCTCCGTCTCGCAGTGTATCCGCGCCGGGCCACCTCCCCACGTCGCTGCGCTCGGGTAGAGGAGAAACCCTAGTCCGCCGGGGGTTGAGTTGCCTTCCGCCGCGCCCTACGTCGGCAATATGGATCCCATACTGTCGATACGCGGCCTGTCGAAAACCTATGCGACGGGCGTCGAGGCGCTGAAGCCCACCGATCTGGAAATCCGCAAGGGCGAGATATTCGCGCTGCTAGGGCCGAACGGCGCGGGCAAGACGACCCTGATCTCGATCGTCTGCGGCATCGTCAACGCGTCGGCCGGCGAGGTGATCGCCGACGGCCACGACATCTGGAAGGACTACCGCCAGGCCCGCTCCAAGATCGGCCTGGTGCCACAGGAGCTGACCACTGACGCCTTCGAGAGCGTCTGGGCGACCGTCAGCCTCTCGCGCGGCCTGTTCGGCAAGGCTCCTGACCCCAAGGTGATCGAGCGGGTCCTGCGGTCCCTGTCGCTCTGGGACAAGCGCAAGGACAAGATCATGACCCTCTCCGGCGGAATGAAGCGCCGGGTCCTGATCGCCAAGGCCCTCAGCCACGAGCCGACCATCCTGTTCCTCGACGAACCGACCGCCGGCGTCGACGTCGAGCTGCGCCGCGACATGTGGAACCTCGTCCGCGACCTGCGCGACCAGGGCGTCACCATCATCCTGACCACCCACTACATCGAGGAAGCCGAGGAAATGGCCGATCGGGTGGGCGTCATCTCCAAGGGGCAGCTGATCCTCGTCGAGGAGAAGGACGCCCTGATGAAAAAACTCGGCCGCAAAACCTTGTCCCTCGTTCTGCAGGAACCGCTGAATGTCCTCCCCGAGGGCCTGTCCGACTGGCCGCTCGAGCTGAAGGGGCAGGGGGCCGAGATCGAGTATGTGTTCGACTCGACCGCAGAGCGCACCGGCGTGCCGTCGCTCCTGCGCCGGATGTCTGACCTCGGTATCGGCTTCAAGGACCTCAACACGCGCCAGAGCTCGCTCGAGGACATCTTCGTCGGCCTTGTGCATTCCCGTGACGCGGAGGCCGCTCAATGACCTTCAACGGACACGCCGTCTGGTCGCTCTACCAGTTCGAGATGAACCGGGCCCGCCGCACCCTTTGGCAGAGCCTGGTGACGCCCGTGGTGACCACTTCTCTCTATTTCGTGGTCTTCGGCTCGGCCATTGGCAGCCGCATGAACTCAATCGAGGGCGTCGATTATGGGGCCTTCATTGTGCCCGGACTGATCATGCTCAGCCTGTTCACACAGAGCTTGTTCAATGCCAGCTTTGCGATCTATTTTCCGAAGTTTACCGGAACTATCTACGAATTGTTGTCAGCACCCGTCTCGCCGTTCGAGGCGGTGCTGGCCTACGTCGGGGCCGCGGCGACGAAGTCGGTGATCCTGGGGCTTGTGATCTTGGGGACTGCGGCGTTGTTCGTGCCGATCCGGATCGACCATCCCTTGCTGATGCTGGCCTTCCTGCTGCTGACGGCGGTCAGCTTCGCCCTGTTTGGCTTCATCCTGGGCGTCTGGGCCAAGGGCTTCGAGGAACTGAACGCGGTGCCGATGCTGATCGTGACGCCCCTGACCTTTTTGGGCGGAGCCTTCTACTCGATCCACATGCTCCCGGAATTCTGGCGCAATATCAGCCTGTTCAATCCGATCGTTTATCTGATCTCAGGCTTCCGTTGGACCTTCTACGGGCAAGGCGACGTGGCGATTGGTGTCAGTCTTGCGGCAATTACCCTGTTCCTGGCGGTCTGCCTGGTCGTGGTCGCCTGGATCTTCAAGACGGGCTACCGGCTGAAGAACTAGGGCCTCAAAGAAAACGGCGGCCTGGTGGGGCCGCCGAGATCATTGCCATGTCCGTCCTCAGGCCTTTTTGCGGACAATCGCGTCCAGGCTCCACGGTCCGGCGCCGGCAAAGGCGAGGTACAGGAACACGAAGCAGTACAGGGCGATCAGTTCGCCGCCGTTGAGGATAGGGAAAAAGCCCTGCCCGGCGTGCGCATAGAAATAGCCGACCGCGCAGAAGCCTGAGGCCAGGAAAGCAACCGGGCGCGTGAACAGCCCCAGCACCAGGAGGGCGCCGAAGATCAGCTCAAGCGGGCCGGACAGACCAGCAATAGAGAACCCGGGTGGTGGAACACCGTCCACAACCGGGAAGCCCAGCACCTTTGCGGTGCCATGCTGCAGGAACAGCAGGCCGGAGACGATGCGCAGCAGGCTCAGGACCTGCGGCGTGCGTTGCGTGAGACCGTTAAAAGCCATGGAAGCCCCCAAGGAATCGACCGCCCGTCGCGATCGTTCTGTAACTCTGGTGGTTGCAACTACGCTTTACAAGGCCATCCGAGCTCAGGCGGCGCGCGCTTCCAGATCGGCCATCTTCTGAAGGGTGACGTAGTCCGTCTTGCCCGTGCCGAGCACCGGCACCTCGGCTACGCGCATGATCTTCTTCGGCACCGCCAGTTCCGGCGCTCCATGCGAACGAGCCCATTCGCTCAGCCGCGCCACCTCGGCCTCCCGGCTATCGGTGATCAGGATAAGGCGTTCGCCCTTTCGCGAATCTGCGACCGCCACGACCGCGTGATGATTGTTCGGCCAGACGGCCGAGGCGAGGCCTTCGACCGCCGTCAGACTGACCATCTCGCCGCCGATCTTGGCGAACCGCTTGGCCCGCCCCAGGATGGTGCAATAGCCCTCGTCATCGATGGTCACGATATCCCCTGTGTCGTGCCAGCCACCCTCCAGCGGCTCCACGATCTCGGGATCGTCGGGCGACAGGTAACCGTCCATCACATTGGGCCCGCGCAGGAACAGGCGTCCTCCGAGCTCGATGCCCTGCACTGGCTCGATACGCCACTCCATGCCGGGCAGCATCTGGCCCACGCATCCGGGACGGTTGCGATCCGGATGGTTCACGGCGACGACGGGCGCGGCCTCGGTGGCGCCATAGCCTTCCAGCAGCTTCAAGCCATGGAACCGCGTGTTGAAGAGGTGATGGGTTTCGTCGCGAACCCTTTCTGCGCCTGCGACGACGAACTGCAGGCTGTCGAAATCGTCCGGTCCAGCGAGCCGCGCCCACTGGTTCAGGAAGGTGTCGGTCGCGAACAGAATCGAAGGCTTCACGTCGGGCAGCAGTTCGACGATCTGCTTGGCATGAAGCGGCGACGGATACTGGAACGCCCGCATTCCTTGAAGCAGCGGCAGAAGGACCCCTCCGGTCAGCCCCAGACAATGGAAGGTCGGCATGGGATTGAACATGATCCAGTTCGGATCAAGGTCGATGTGCTGGGCGACCTGACGGCAGTTGGCGATCAGGTTCGACTGGCTGAGCACCACACCCTTCGGCGCGCCAAAGCTTCCGGACGTGAAGAGGATGACGCCCGGCGAGGCCGGGTCAGTCCTGGCCCGAAACCGCTTCGGGAACATGCCCGCCATCAGGCCGTAGACCTTGTCAGTGAGGCCGATGGTCTTGCGCACGTCGTCGAGCCAGACGACCTTGGCTTCGCTTTCGATCGCGTCGATCAGGTCTTCGAGCTTGGCCTGATTCACGAACCGCTTGGCCGACAGAACCATCTTCACGCCGGCTGCCTTGATCGCGGCCTTCACGTTGCGCGCGCCCGAAGTGAAGTTGAGCATCACGGGCACGCGGCCATGGCCGAGGAGGCCGTAGTAGGTAATCACAACCCCCGAACTCGTCGGCAGCAGGATGGCGACGCGCTCACCCGGTTCCGTCATGGCCGCGATCTTGGCGCCGAGCACGAGCGAGGCACGGATCACGCCGGTGTAGGTCAGGGGATTGCGATCCTGGTCCTCCAGGATGACCTTGTCGCCGTAGGTCTCGCGCGCCGCGATCAGGGCGTCGAAGATCGTCTCGCTACCAACGGCGTAGTTCAGCGGCTCGCGCAAGCAGTCCTCCAGAGACGGCTTCAAGCCGCCTTCGTTCTTGGGACCGGGAAACTAGGGCCCGCAGAGGCGGTTGAAAAGATGGCTTACGTTGCGTGAGCGGGTTAGCGCTGACTGGGTTCCGACGACGTCAGCAGGGATAGCGCTCAGCCATCCATTCGCGCATCGCCTGGGTGACGCTGATGTGGCGGCGGGATTCCGGAATGCTGTTCAACCGATTCAGCAACTGTTCCGCTGAGACCGACGCCCGTTCCCCTTCAGGCGGGCAGAATGCGGGGGTGCGACCAGCGGCGACCGCGGCGCGGCGCTCGTCCCGGATCGTCCGAAACGACGCCTGGAGTTCGCCCATGAGCCGGCGCGTGTCTTCGCGGAGCAGGGCGGTCGGGTTGCGAGGAATGTCTTCGGCCTCTTCGAGAAACTCCGAGACCGGCATCGCTTGGACAGCGACGGGCGCGAAAACGAGGCAGGCGGCAAGCAGGATACGCTTCATGGGGTCCCTCCGACCCC
>CAMLNT010000033.1 GCA_946481425.1 uncultured Brevundimonas sp. | reverse complement strand
ATCGGCATCCCGCACTATGTGCTCGACTACGAAAGCCGCTTCCGCGACGCGGTAATCGACCAGTTCGCCGACTCCTACCTTCAGGGCCGCACGCCGGTCCCCTGCATCCGCTGCAATCAGACGGTCAAGTTCCGCGACCTGCTGGACGTCGCGCGTGACCTCGGCGCCGAGGCCATGGCGACGGGCCACTATGTCCGCCGCTCGGTCACAACTGACGGCCGGGTGCAGATGAGGAAGGCCGTCGATCCCTCGCGCGATCAGTCGTACTTCCTGTTCGCCACGACGCCCGAGCAGCTCGACTACCTGCGCTTCCCGCTCGCCGATCTGGAAAAGCCCCAGGTGCGCGGCGTCGCCGCCGAGCTGGGCCTGCGCATTGCCGCCAAGCCGGACAGCCAGGACATCTGCTTCGTGCCGTCGGGCGACTACCGCACCCTGATCGACCGGCTGCGGCCGCAGGGCCGCGAGCCCGGCAAGATCGTGCACATGGATGGCCGCGAGCTCGGCGAGCACACCGGTATCACCGGCTACACCATCGGCCAGCGGCGCGGTCTGAACATCGCCGTTGGCGAGCCCCTGTTTGTGACCCGGCTCGATCCCGAGAAGCGTGAGGTCATCGTCGGCCCGCGCGAGGCGCTCCTGACCGGGTCGCTTACGCTGGAAGAAACCAACTGGCTCGGCGACCAGCCGACCGTGGCCGAGGCGGCCCGCGACGGCGCCGCCGTGCTGGCCCGTGTCCGCTCGACCCGACCGCCGTCGCCGGCGCGGCTGGCGCTTGACGGCGATGTCGTCTCGGTCGTCTTCGCCGAGGGCGAGGAAGGCGTGGCCCCCGGCCAGGCCTGCGCGCTCTATGATCCGGCCGATCCCGACCGCCTGCTCGGCGGCGGCTTCATCGCGACCACGACCGCCCTTGTCTGACCATCCGTTGGCCACTCGCGCGGGCCTGCCCGAGGCCATGCGCTGCCTGCTGGCAGAGCGTCCGCGCGACAGCTGGTCCAGCCCTGACCTGCCCGAGATGGCCCGTTTCTGGCTCCAGATGCACGACGGCTTCCGGGGCCAGACCGCCCGCATGGCCGAACTGGTCCGTCAGGGCGAGACCGAGGCCCGCGCCGTCCACGTTCCCCTGATCCAGACGCTCGGCGCCTTTCTCCAGCATCTCGACGGTCACCACCGGATCGAGAGCGGCCGCTATTTCCCGCAGTTCCGCCGCGCCGAGCCGCGCGTGGCTGAGGGGCTGGACCTGCTCGACCGCGACCACGACGCCATCCACGCCCACATCGAGGCGCTGCATCGCTCGGGCCTCGCCTATCATCAGGCGATCGGCGCGGGCGCGGACGGCGCCGACGAACTGGCCCGTTTCGGCGAGGCTCTCGCGTTCGCCTCGGGTCCCCTGATCCGCCACCTCGACGACGAGGAGGAGATCGTCATCCCCCTGATCGCCCTGCATGGAGGCCGCTCATGACCGACGGTCTGAAGGTCACCATCCTGGCCAGCCAGCTGCTGCGGCACGCGGCGGAGTTCTTCGACTTCGTGGCGGGCGAAAACCCGGATCTGGCCGACATGATGGGCGCCAATCGCGACGGCTATCTGATGATGGCCGACCGCCTGGACCGGAACGACACAGAAGGGCTCGTGATCGGCGGCTTCGACGGGCCCCAGCCGGCTCTGACAGAGGTCGTCGCGCGCATGCTGGCCGACGCGGCCGACTTCTTCGAGAACGTCGGAGAGGGCAACGCCGACCACGCCGAGCAGATGACCGCCAACGCCGAGGTATTCCGGCTCATCTCCGACATGCTGCTCAGCGACCCCGAGGCGCGGCTGCCCGCCGACGCCTGATTTGCCGCCCGGGCCAAATCAGTCCTAGCCTGATCGACCGTCTGCTCACGGAGCAATCGCTTGATCGATTCCAACCTGCTTTGGCCCGTCGCGGGCGCCATGATCACCGGCGGCCTGATCGGCGCCGAGCGCACCTACCACGGCCATCCCGCGGGCTTCCGCACCCACATCCTGGTGGCGCTGGCCTCCTGCGTCCTGATGCTGGCTGCCATGCACCAGAACAGCTGGGCCTTCGTCGCCCTGCCGGACCAGACCATTGTCATCGATCCGACCCGGATGTCGCACGGCATCCTGACCGGCATCGGCTTCCTCTGCGCCGGCGTGATCTTCCGGAAAGGCTTTTCGGTTCACGGCCTGACGACGGCCGCCTCGCTGTGGATCACCTCGGCCATCGGGGTGCTGTTCGGGGTCGGCATGCTGCCGCTGGCCCTGCTGGCGGCCTTCGCAACCCTCGCGGTGCTGGCGATCCTGCGCCTCGTGGACGCCCGCCTGCCCCAGGTCGCCACCGTCGACATCGAGATGCGCTGGACCGGCAAGGGCGCTCCGGACGAACCGGCGCTCCGGACCCTGATGGCCGAGTTCGGTCTCAAGACCCTCAGGATTGGCCACGAGATTTCGGACGGCGACCGCTGGCACGACCAGACGGTCAAGGTGCGGGGATCAGCACCGCTCCAGGTCGGGCCGCTGATCGAGCGGCTGAAGGGTGACCGGAACCTGCACGGCTTCTCGATCACCCCCCACGACGACTGAGAGGACGGGGTTACTTAACCCCGGCCATCATCTTCTTGAGGATCGGCGTGCCGAGCAGCAGCACGGCGCCGACGCCGACCGCGATCCAGCCGAACAGATTGTAGACCTGCCCATAGGTCGCCAGGGCCGCCGCCGGGTCGGTGACCACGCCGCCGACCGTTTCGGTGGCGGTCATGCCGGCCACGATGCCGCCCAGCGCATGGGCGAGCGACGAGGACAGGAACCAAACGCCCATCATCAGGCCCACGACGCGGGGCGCCGACAGCTTGGTGATCATCGACAGGCCGATCGGCGAGATCATCAGCTCGGCGATCGTGTGCAGCACATAGGTCAGGCCCAGCCATAGGAAGGCGATCTTGAAGACCGCGTCCGCCTGGGTCGCCGTCGCCCAGGCGAGCATCACGAAGCTGAGCCCCATGATCACCAGCGCCAGCGAGAACTTGAAGGGCGTCGAAGGCTCCGCGTTCCGCGCCGCCAGGAACTGCCACAGAATGGCGAAGACCGGACCCAGCACCACGATCATCAGCGGGTTCACCAGGTTCGACTGCGCTGCGTTCAGGAAGCCCGGCATGTGCACAGAGTTCTGCGCCATCAACGTCAGCGACGAGCCGGCCTGTTCGAACAGCATCCAGAACAGCACAGAGAAGATGCACAGCACCAGAGCCGCCAGCATCCGGCTACGCGTCTCGCCCTTCAGGACGAAGGCCGACCAGAGCAGCATCCCCAGGAAGATGATGGGCCCGAGCCAGGTCAGGCCGACCTCGACGATGTGATGCCGCTGCAGCAGCAGCCACACCGGAATGATGGTCACGATGCCGCCGATCCACAGGGCGGCCTCGACCGGCACGCCGAACAGCTTGGCGCCCTTGGCCTCCGGCGGCGGGCCTGCCTTGCCTTCCAGCCAGGGCTGTCCGACCTGGAACACGATCAGGCCAAGCAGCATGCCGATACCCGCCAGGCCGAAGCCATAGGCCCAGCCGTAAGTCAGGCCGATCCAGCCGCAGAGGATCTTGGCCAGCAGCGAACCCAGGTTGATGCCGACGTAGAACCAGGTGAAGCCCGCGTCGCGTCGCGGGTCGTTCTTCTCGTAGAGGGCGCCCACGACGTTGGAGATATTGGCCTTCAGGAAGCCCACGCCGACCACGATCAGGGCCATGGCGAACAGGATCGTGCCCTCGCCCGTGATGTCACGCACCACCCGCTGCTCGACCTGGTCGTGCGGCGTCAGGGCCGGCAGGGACGACTGGGCCGCGGCGTCGCGCGTCAGGCCGTCGGCCGTGAAGGCGATGGGGGTCCGCTCACCGTCCGGTCCGATGGCGAACTGCTGGCGGTTCTCGTCACGCCCGACCGTTTCCACCGCATATTCGGTGCCGCCTACAGTGATGAACTGGTCGCCGCCGGTCCCCTCGAAGGCCATGGCGAAGTGGCCGGCCACCAGGAACAGGGCCCCGATGGTCACGGCCTTGCGCGCCCCCAGCCACTTGTCGGCGATCGCGCCGCCGACAATCGGCAGCAGATAGACGAGCGCGGCATAGGCCGCGTAGGTGCCCGCCGCCTCCTCCTGGCTCATCAGGAAGTGCTGGACGAGGAACAGGACCAGCAGGGCCCGCATCCCGTAGTAGGAGAAGCGCTCCCACATCTCGGCGAAGAACAGAACGACCAGTCCGCGGGGATGGCCAAAGAAGGTCTTGCGGCCACCGTCGGCCGTCTGGGTCGTATCCGTCACGCGTCGTGTCTCCCGGTCACAGGGCGCGCAATCGAGCGGATTAGGGACGATTAGGCAAGCCCGGAGCCATCACTCGGGAAGGGCCGCGTCAGCGGCGAAAATTCGGGGCCTAGATGCAAACGTCGTAACTGAGCCTGGGTCCCTACGCTCCGCCGCACTTTGGCTGGGATGGCGACTAGGCCTTGTCCGCGCCCTCGATCGGCACGCCGTAGAGTTCCAGCTTGTGGCCAATCAGCTTGTAGCCGAGCCGTTCTGCGATCGCGGTCTTCAACTGCTCGATCTCGGCGTCGAAGAACTCCACGACCTTGCCGGACTTGGTGTCGATCAGGTGGTCGTGGTGGTCGTCGCCGGCCTCTTCATAGCGGCTGCGGCCGTCGCCGAAGTCGTGTCGCTCGACCACGCCGGCCTCTTCGAACAGACGCACCGTCCGGTATACGGTCGCGATCGAGATATGCGGGTCCTGCGCAGAGGCGCGCCGGTACAGCTCCTCGACGTCCGGATGGTCCTGGGACTCGCCGAGCACCCGCGCGATGACGCGGCGCTGTTCGGTCATGCGCATGCCGCGCTCGATGCAGAGTTTTTCGATCCGATCCATGGGCGCGGACAATAGGCGCGCCCGGTGACGCTGAAAAGTCAGTGCGACAACTTGAGACTCAGAAGCAGCGCGGAGGCCGCCGGGCCGTCCGGACGGGGGTAATAGCCTTTTCGCCGTCCGTCTTCGACAAAGCCGGCGGCGCGATAGAGCGCCAGCGCCGGGGCGTTGTCGTCGGCCACTTCGAGAAACAGTTTCACCGCCCCTCTCGCTCGCGACGCGTCGGCGCCCGCCCTGACCAGATCGGCCCCCAGGCCCCGTCTGCGCGCCTCTGGCCGGACGGCCAGGGTCAGGATTTCAGCCTCGTCGACCACCGTCCTGATCAGGATAAAACCGTCGCGGTCGCCCAGCGCCAGGACCCCGTCCTGTCCGCAAAGGGTCTGAAAGGTCGCGGCGGCCCAGGGCCGGTCGAAGGCCGTGGCATGGACCTCGGCCAGCAGTTCGGGGCTCACGGGTCGATCCCGCCGGGCAGCTTGGCATCGGGCGCCCTCAGATAGAGCGGCTCGGGCGGGTTCGCTTCCGGATCAGCCGCGGCGGCGAGCGTCGCGACCGACGCCGGATCAGCCCCCGCCCGCGCGTCGACCCGCGCGCTCGGCCACAGGGTTTCGACCAGGCTCGAGCCCGGCCCGGCGACCCACTCGGGCGGCGTGTCGGCTTGCAGGCTTTCGACGGTCACCGCCTCGCTGCGTCCCGTGGGGTCCGCGCCATCGAAGCGGCGGACATAGACCTGGCCGCGGCGGGCGTCGATCAGCACCATCCCGCAGCCGCTGCGGCGTTCGGACGCCGCCATGGCGACCAGACTGTCGATGCCGACCACGGGCCGGTCCAGCGCCAGGCCAAGACCCTTGGCGAAGGCCAGGCCGACGCGAAGCCCCGTGAACGAGCCCGGGCCGACGGTCACACCGATGCGGTCAAGCGCCTCGAAGCCGACACCCGCAGCCGTCATCACCTCCGCAACCATAGGGGCGAGCCGTTCCTGATGGCCCTGCTGCATGGGTTCAGAGCGCGTTGACAGCACCCTGCCATCGTCAACCACGGCCGCCGAACACAGCCCCAGCGCCGTATCTAGGGCGAGGACGATCAGGGCCGCGTCCAGACGATCTCGGCCAGACGCGCCCGGCCATTCAGGGTCGTCGGGTCCGGCAGTTCGCTGCGGCCCCAGTTGGGCACCGCCAGCACATAGGTCAGGTTCGGCGCATCAGCCTTTCGGCACACCGGCTGGCCAGTATGTCGGCCTTCGCCCATCACGCAGTCCGCCGCGGTCAGGCCCAGGTCCGGCCAGGCCGCCATCAGGGTCTCGCCTCCGGGACCGGTGAAGGCGCCGCCCGAGACCGTGACCTGTCCGACATTGCCGTCGCCCCTGCCCTGAAGCTCCAGCACCGTCTCATCCGTGCCGATGACCGTGATGATCGGCGTGGGCTGGCCCTCCCCGTGCAGGAACTCGGCCTCGACCTGGGCGCCGGGGAACAGGACGCGGACAGCGTCCGCGTCGAACGGGGTCGCCGCGGTGATCGGGCCGACGCCGCGCGTCGACACCGCGCGGGCATCCGTCGCCGGCGAGGGTTCCGGCGGCGCCGGGGCCGCGGTCGCCGGCGCATCGGCGGGCTCTTCGCCCTGCGGCGATCCCGGCTGGCAGGCCGCCAGCAGCGCCAGGGCGGGCAGGAGGGCGAAACGGGTCATGGCAAGCTCCTTCACAGGGTCTGCTCCACGGCGGTCACTTCCGGGACGTAGTGGCGCATCATGTTTTCCACCCCGGCCTTCAGGGTCGCGGACGAGGACGGACAGCCGGCGCAGGCGCCCCTGAGATGCAGCCACAGCACGCCACTCTCGATGTCGAACCGGTCGAACAGGATATCCCCGCCGTCCTGGGCCACCGCCGGCCGGATCCGGCTGTCCAGCACCGACTTGATCTCCGCCACGATCTCGGCGGCCTCGCCCTCATAGACATCCTCGGCCGCACCGGCCGCCTCGCCGCGCATCAGCGGCTGGCCCGAGACGAAATGGTCCATGATGGCCGCGAGAATGCCCGGCTTCATCTCGTCCCAGTCCGGGCCGTCTGGGGACCGGGTCACGCTGACGAAATCCTCGCCGAAGAAGACGCCGACGACGCCCTCCTGCTGGAACAGGCCTTCGGCCAGGGGCGACACGGCCGCCGCGTCGATCGCGCGAAGTTCGATCGGTCCCGCCTCGGACACCTTGCGCCCGGGAAGGAACTTCAGGACCGCCGGATTGGGGGTCTGCTCGGTCTGGATGAACATGGCCGCGAGATAGGCCTTCGGACCGTCCATGGAAAGGCCGCGACGGTGTTCCCTTCCCCAGCGGCGCCCTGCTAATCGGGAGCGACCGTTGGGAGGCGGCCGTCATGAGCGATCTCGAAACCTTTCGCGCGGCAACCCGCGCCTGGCTCGAAGAGAACTGCCCGCCCGAGGTCAGGGGCCCGGGCGAGAGCGAGGACGACGCCATCTGGGGCGGCCGCAACGCCGTCTTCAAGACGCCCGCGCACAAGCTCTGGATGGAACGGATGGCCGCCCGCGGCTGGACCGCGCCCGAATGGCCGAAACAGTACGGCGGCGGCGGCCTGTCCCGCGAGGAGGCCAAGGTGCTGGCTTCCGAGCTTCGCCGCATCAAGGCTCAGCCGGCGCTGAACAGCTTCGGCATCTGGATGCTTGGCCCGGCGCTCCTCCAGTTCGGCACCGAAGAACAGAAGCTGAGGTTCCTGCCCGAGATCGTGCGCGGCGAGATCCGCTGGTGTCAGGGCTATTCCGAGCCGGGCGCCGGCTCCGACCTCGCCGGGCTCCAGACCCGCGCCGAGGACAGGGGCGACCACTGGATCGTCAACGGCCAGAAGATCTGGACCTCCTACGCCGACAAGGCCGACTGGATCTTCTGCCTCGTCCGCACCGACCCGGACGCACCCAAGCATCTGGGCATCTCGTTCGTCCTGTTCGACATGGCGACTCCCGGCGTCACCACCCGCCCCATCACCCTGATCTCCGGCAAGTCCCCCTTCTGCGAGACGTTCTTCGATGACGTGCGCGTCGAGAAGGAGAACCTGGTCGGGACGCTGAACCGCGGCTGGGACGTCGCCAAGGCGCTCCTGGCTCACGAGCGCACCATGATCGGCGCCATGGGCGAGGTCGGCGCCGGTCGTCCGCTCGGCGAGGTCGCCCGCGACTCCATCGGGACCGACGATCAGGGCCGGCTGGACGACCCCATGCTGCGCGCCCGCATCGCTGATCTCGACATCGACGCCATCGCCTTCCGGGCCTCGCTCGAGCGGGTCGGCGACCAGGTCAAGGCGGGCCAGGCCCACCCCGCCGTCGCCTCGATGCTGAAATACTACGGCTCGGAGCTGAACAAGCGCCGCCACGAGGCCCTGATGGCGGCCGGCGGCATCGACGCCCTGGAATGGGAAGGCGAGCGGTCGCACGGCGGCAAGGCCGCCCGCGACTGGCTGCGCACCAAGGCCAACTCGATCGAGGGCGGGACCAGTGAGGTGCAGCTCAACATTCTCGCCAAGCACATCCTCAAGCTGCCGGGGGCCTGATCCATGCCGCTGATCCTGACCGAAGAGCAGACCATGCTGGCCGAGGCCGCCCAAGGCTTCATGGCCGAAAACGCACCCATCGCCCACCTGCGTCAGCTCCGTGACTCGAAAGACGCCGACGGCGTCTCGCGCGACCTCTGGAGGGCCTTCGGCGAGATGGGTTTCGCCGGCGTCCTGATCCCCGAGGAGCACGGCGGCTCGGGCCTCGGCGCCGTCGAGGTCGGGGTCGTGGCCCAGGCCATCGGCCGCAACCTGACCCCCTCGCCCTTCCTGTCGACCGGTGTGCTGGCGGCCCGAGCCCTCTCGGACGGCGGCTCGGACGCCCAGAAGGCCGACTGGCTGCCCCGCTTCGCGGCGGGCGAGGCCATCGCGGCGCTGGCCCTCGACGAAGGCGCCAAGCACCGGCCTGAAAAGATCGAGACCCGCGCCGAGCGCTCGGGCAACGGCTGGAAGCTGAACGGCTCCAAGGCCCTGGTCGTCGACGGCCACATCGCCGATGTCCTGATCGTCGCGGCCCGGACAGACGATGGCCTTGGGCTGTTCCTTGTTGACCCTTCGAGCACAACAGGGGTCAAGATCGAGCGGACCGCCATGGTCGACGCCCACAACGCGGCGCGCATTGATCTGACAAATGTTTCCGTCGACGCCGACGCGCTTCTCGGCTCAGCCGACGGAAAACTCCTTCATCGCGTTCTTGACCTTGGCCGGGCGTCCGTCGCGGCCGAAATGGCCGGCGCCGCCGGCGCCGCCTTCGACCTCACCATGGCCTACCTGCGCGACCGCAAGCAGTTCGGAAAAGCCATCGGCGAGTTCCAGTCCCTGCAGCACCGCGCGGCCCATCTCTATGCCGAGCTGGAGATCACCCAAGCCATTATCATCAAGGCCTTGCAGGCCATCGACGCGGGCTCGCCCGACGCCTCGATACTGGCCTCGGTCGCCAAGGCGCGGGCCGGAAAATCCGGCGAACTGGCTGTCCAGGAAGCGGTTCAGATGCACGGCGGCGTCGGTATGACCGACGAGTTCGATGTGGGGCTCTACATGAAGCGCATGCGGGTGGCCCAGGAACTCTTCGGCGACTGGAGCCACCACGCTGAAATCGTTGCGAAAGCCGGCGGCTACTAGCTGTTGTCCTCGGTCGGCGCGCCCGGCCCGTTCTTCTTGATCGACTCGATCGCGTTCTGCGCCGACGCCTTGGAGCTGTAGCCTTCGGTCGAGAAGATCGTTTCGGAATTGTACTTGAACCGCACCCGGTATTCCCCGGCCTTGTCCTTGTAGATTTCGAACTTGTGGGCCATCGGGCGCCTCCCTGTCTCGGTGCAAAGTCCGTCAGCGGACACAGCCATGGCGCCCCGCCCTTAGGCTACTGTCAAGCCACGGGCTCGCGTCCCTGACGATTTGACGCTAGAGCCGCGCCATGAGCCAAGCGCCTGACACCGCCGCCCGCCGCCTCGTCGAGACCCTTGTGATGAACGGCGTCGATCACGTCTTCTGCGTGCCCGGCGAGAGCTATCTCGCCGTGCTGGACGCCCTGTATGACGTGCGCGACCGGATCAGGCTGGTCATCTGCCGCCACGAGGCCGGCGCGGCCAACATGGCCGAGGCCTACGGCAAGCTGACGGGCAAGCCGGGCGTCTGCATGGTCACCCGCGGCCCGGGCGCGACCCATGCCTCGATCGGCGTCCACACGGCCCATCAGGATTCGACCCCGATGATCCTGTTCGTTGGCCAGGTCGGTCTGGCCGACCGCGGCCGTGGCGCCTTTCAGGAGGTCGATTACCGCGAGGTCTTCGGCGGCCTGGCCAAGTGGGCGACCGAGATCGAGAGCCCCGAGCGGACCACCGAGATCGTCGAGCGCGCCTTCGCCACGGCGCTGCAGGGCAGGATGGGTCCGGTCGTCGTGGCCCTGCCAGAAGACATCCTGCATTCGAATGGCGGCCCAGCTCCGGTTCGCGCGGTCGAACCGGCCCGGTCCGCGCTCGACCCAGGCGCCCTGGCGCGCATCGGCGAGCGCCTTGCCCAGGCCGAGCGCCCGATGGTGGTTCTCGGCGGCTCGGGCTGGACGGCCGAGGCTGCATCCGGTCTGGCCGACTGGGCCGAGCGTCTTGGCCTGCCGGTCGCACTGTCGTTCCGCCGCAAGGACCTGATCGACAACCGCCGTCCCTGCTACGCGGGCGACCTCGGTCTGGGACCGAACCCGAAATTGGTCCAGCGGGTCAAGGACGCCGACCTGATCCTGGCCATCGGCGCCCGGCTGGGAGAGAATCCGACCCAGGGCTACTCGCTGCTGGATCGCGGGACGACCGGCCAAACACTGGTCCACATCCACCCGGGTCCCGAAGAGCTGAACCGCGTCTGGCCGACGGCCATCGCGGCCGCCGCCGACGTGTCGCTCGCCGCCGGCGCCATCGCGACGCTCGAGCCAGGCCGAACCTGGTCTCACGGACCAGAAACCCACGCCGAGTTCGAAGCCTTCATCCAGCCGGTCTCCGTCACCGGCGAGGTGAACATGAGCGAGATCATGGGCGTTCTCCGCGACGCCCTGCCGGACGACGCGATCGTCACCAACGGCGCGGGCAACTTCGCCGCCTGGCTCCATCGCTTCTTCCCGCATCAGGCGCCCAAGACCCAGTTGGCCCCGACTTCGGGCGCCATGGGCTACGGCGTCCCGGCCGCCGTCGGCGCCGCCATCGTCGAGCCGAACCGGCTGGTCGTGAACGTCGCCGGCGACGGCGATTTCATGATGCTGGTCCAGGAGCTCGCCACGCTGCGCCAGTACGACGCCCGCGCCGTCTTCGTGGTTGTCGACAACGGCACCTACGGCACGATCCGCATGCATCAGGAGCGGGACTATCCCGCGCGGGTATCGGGCACCGACCTCAAGAACCCGGACTTCGCTGCGCTCGCCCGCGCCTTTGGTCTGGACGCTTGGCGCGTCGAGGCCACGGCCGGGTTCCGCGAGGCCCTGGACGCCGCGATCGCCGCGCCGAACGGCGGCCTGATTCACCTGATCACCTCGGCCGAGGACATCGCCCCCGGCCGCACGATCACCGCGCTGCGCGGCGGCTGATCTACTCGACCAGCGGCTGCTGAACGACCGGCCCCTGGCCCTCGCGAGCCTTGCGCGTGATCACGCGCCGCGCCCAGCCGGACAGGTCGTCGACGATGGTGAAGATCGGCGGAATGAACAGCAGAGACAGGAAGGTCGAGGAGATCAGCCCGCCCAGAACCGCGATGGCCATTGGCTGACGGAACTCCACGTCGGCGCCCCAGCCCATGGCGATCGGCACCATGCCGGCGCCCATCGCGAAGGTGGTCATGATGATCGGCCGCGCCCGCTTGTGGGCGGCGTCCATGATGGCGTCCCAGCGGCGCATTCCGCCCTTTTCGGCGATGATGATGTAGTCCACGAGCAGGACCGAGTTCTTGGCCGCGATGCCCATCAGCATCAGGAAGCCGATCAGGCTGGGCATCGAGAAGCTCGACTGGCCGATCACCAGACCCACGATGGCGCCCCCGATCGCCAGCGGCAGCGAGGCCATGATGGTGATGGGGTAGGAGAAGCTTTTGAACAGCAGGACCAGCACCGCGTACATCAGCATAAGCCCCGAAACGAAGGCCATGGCGAAACCGGTGGCCAGCTCGGCCATGAACTCGGCGTCGCCAGCCGGAGTCTGGCGCACGCCGTCGGGCAGGTTGCGCACGGACTCCAGCTGATTGACTCGCGCCGCGGCCTCGCCCGAGACGATGCCGTCCAGTTCGGCGGTGATCGTGGCGACCCGAGCACGGTCCTGGCGGCTGACCGAGGCAGGCCCGGCGCCGAAGGTGACGTCCGCCACCGCGCTCAGCGGCACGGCCTGACCCGTGTTGGTCGGCACCCTCAGGTTCTCGATGACCGACAGGTCTTCGCGCGCGGCCTCGGACAGCATCAGCCGGATAGGGACCTGGCGGTCCCCGAGGTTGTACTTGGGCAGGTTCTGCTCGACATCGCCGATGGTGGCGACGCGGACGGTCTGGGAGATCGACCCGACCGAGACGCCTGCCAGCGCCGCCTGATCCGGCCGCGGCGTGATCAGGATTTCCGGACGCGCAATCGCGGCGGTGTTGATCACGTTCGCCAGGCCCGGGACCTGACGCATCTCGGCCTCGACCGCACGCGCGGCCTCTTCCAGGATCTGGCCGTTGTCGCCGACGATCGAGAAGGTGTAGCGCGTGCCGTCCGACGGCCCGCCGCCCTGCTGGGCCGCGCCGGCGCCGATCCGGGCCCCGGGGATGGCCTGCCACTGGTCGACCATCTCTCGCTGGAATTCCAGCTGCGTCAGGGAGCGCTCCCCGGGTTCGACGAGGTCGGCGTAGAGGTTGGCCTGGTTCGGCGACTGCCCGCCGACGGCGGCATAGACGGACAGAACCTCATCGCGCGCTTCCAGTTCTCGGGTTACCCGCTGCACGACGGCGTCCGTCTGGCGCAGGGTCGCTCCAGGGGGAAGTTCCACCGCCCATGAGGCGCGAGACTGGTCGCCCGCCGGGATGAACTCAAACCGCAGCGCCATCCCTGCGATAACCAGACAGCCGATGAGCATGACCGTGCCCATGGCGAACACCTTCCATCGGTTCTGGAGGCACCAGGTCAGCCCCTTCAGATACGGCGGCATCCAGAAGGGGTCCTTGTGCTCCAGGCTGGTGTCGGCCTTCAGCATATAGGCGGCCATCAGCGGCGTGATGGTTCGCGCGACCAGCAGCGAGAAAAGCACCGAAACGCAAGCCGCCAGTGCGAACGCCTTGAAGAACTGGCCCACGATGCCCGGCATGAAACCGACCGGGGCGAAGACCGCCACGATGGTCGCGGTTGTCGCGACCACGGCCAGACCGATCTCGTCGGCCGCCTCCATCGAAGCGTCGTAAGGCGTCTTGTTGCCCTGGCGCATGTGCCGGACGATGTTCTCGATCTCCACGATCGCGTCGTCGACGAGGATGCCGATGGTCAGCGACAGGGCCAGCAGGGTGACGCCGTTGAGCGACTGGCCAAGGGGCGCCATGACGGCAAAGGTCGGGATGAGGGACAGGGGCATGGCCACTGCGGCGATGGCGGTCGCGCGCCAGTCCCGCAAAAACACGAAGACGACTATGACGGCCAGCAACGCGCCAAGTCCAAGCGCCTCAAGCGAAGCCAGATAGCTTTCCTCGATGTATTCGACGTTGGCCTGGATTTGCTCGATCGTCAGGTCCTCGCGTTCCGCATCGATGCGGGCGATCTCCGCGCGCACGTCCTTGGCGACATCGACTTCCGACCCGTCGCGAGAGCGCAGGAAGTTGAAGGTCACCACCTCGGCGCCGTTGTGGCGCGCAAGCCGGCGTGGCTCGGACCAGCTATCCTCGACCCGGCCGAGGTCACCCAGCCGAACCGTGCCGCCGCCCTGGAGCGGGATGAGGGTGTCGCGCAGCTGTTCGATCGAGCCAGCGGATCCGAGAGTCCGGATCGAGCGTTCGGATCCGCCCACTGTCACCCGCCCGCCGGGGAGGTCATTGTTGACCGCGGTCAGGGCCTGGCTGACCGCAGCCGCCGTGACGCCCCGGGCGGCCAGCCGGTCCGGATCCAGCTCGACGCGGATCTCGCGATCGACCCCACCCTGACGGTTGACCTCACCGACGCCGCCCAAGGCCAGCAGGCGTCGGCTGACCTCGTTGTCGACGAACCAGCTCAGCTCTTCCGGCGTCATTGTCGGCGACCGGACCACATAGGTGATCAGGGGGTCCCCCGTGATGTCGATGCGCTGGACCGCCGGTTCCTGCATGTCCTGGGGCAGGCTGGAGCGCACGCCGCTCATGGCGTTGCGGACGTCGTTGGTGGCCCGTTCCGTATCAACGCCGAGCTCGAACTCGATGATGGTCGAGGAGACCCCGTCGGTGATGGTCGAGGTAATGTTGCGGACGCCCGAGAGGGTCGTCAGGGAGTCTTCGATCAGGCGAGTGACCTGGACTTCCATCTCGGCGGGCGCGGCGCCGGGGCGCACCGCCGTAACCGCCACGAGCGGAAAATCGATGTCCGGGTTGTTGTTGACCCGCATGGAGAAGAACCCGACCGTCCCTGCGACGGTCAGGATGATGAACATCAGGATGATCGGAATCGGGTTCCGGATCGACCAGGAGGAAATCTGGTTCATGGCCGGTTCCTACTGAGCCGGAGCGACGGTGACCCGGTCGCCGTCGCCGAGGAAGCCGGCGCCTTCGACGACCACCCGCGTGCCGGCGGCCAGGCCGTCGACCGAGGTGAAGTCGTCACGCCGCGCCAGCACCGTCACCTCTTGGAACCTCGCGACGCCCCCATCGGCCAAGACGTAAACGCCGGCCCGGTTCTCGCGGTAGATGATCGAGGCGCTTGGCACCACGACCGCGGGCGCCGCGCCGACCGCGATCTCGGCCCGGGCGAACATGCCCGGGCGCAGACCCCCGCCCGACAACAGTGAAATCCGGGCCACGCCCAGACGAGTCTCAGGGTCGACCTCCGGCGTCACCAGACGGACGCTGCCGGACGTCTCACCGACGTCGTCGGAGCGGACGGTCGCCGACTGGCCCGAGCGGATCAGGGCAATTTCGGTTTCCGGCACCTGCGCATCGAGCTCGAGGCGGCCATCGCGGACGATGCGGAAGAGCTCGGATCCCGGCTGGACGATCTGTCCGCGCGTCACCGAGCGGCTGATGACGAGGCCCGAGACCGGCGCGCGGATCGCGGCCTGGGCCACGCGCGCTTGGGTTTCGGCACGAGCCGCTATCGCGGCGTTGAGCTGGGCCTGGGCTGTCGCCTGCTGGGCGATGGCGTTGTCGAGTCCGGCCTGGGCCAGGAAGCCCCGTTCCCGCAGCTCGCGGGCGCGGGCCAGGGCGTTGTCCGCCTGCGACAGGGTGGCCTGAGCGGCCTGGACCGACGCCTCCTGCTGGCGGAGCTGGGCCCGCAGCAGGGTATCGTTCAGTTGGACCAGAACCTGGCCCTGCCGGACGTAGCGCCCCTCGTCCGTCAGCACCGCCGTTGCCGTCAGGCCGCCGGTTTCAGCGCCGACCGGCACCTCTTCCCACGCGGACACCGTTCCGGACGCCGTCACCACCCGGTCCAGAGCTTGGGTCGAGGCCACCGCCACGGAAACCGTCTGGGCCGAGGCCCCACCGGTCGGGCGCGCCTTCTCCTCGCCATGTCCGCCGCTCAGCAGCAGGAAGGCGACGACAAGCACCGCCAGCACGGCGATGACGATGGCGGCGATCTGGGTGCGCTTGCCGAAACGCGGGCGACGCGACGGGCGGGCGGAATCTTCGAACACGATAGTCCCCTTTCGTTCCGGCCTTCTAGCGGTTGCGACGCCGTCCGCAATCACCGATCCGTGACATGAACAAAGCTTAAGCAGAAACTGTGACTGAGACCCCTCGCCTTGGCGTCGCAGCCCCCCGCATGCTAGGGGCCGCGCCCTGAAGGAATTCCCCGAAATGCCTACGCCCACCGAGCGCATCCGCAACTTTTCGATCGTGGCGCACATCGACCACGGAAAATCGACGCTGTCCGACCGGCTGATCCAGCACACGGGCGGGCTGTCGGCGCGCGAGATGACGAGCCAGGTGCTCGACAACATGGAGATCGAGCAGGAGCGGGGGATTACGATCAAGGCGCAGACCGTGCGGCTGAACTACCGGGCCAAGGATGGGCAGGACTACGTGCTCAACCTGATGGACACGCCGGGGCACGTGGACTTTGCGTATGAGGTCTCCCGGTCGCTGGCGGCGTGTGAGGGCAGCATTCTGGTGGTCGACGCGTCGCAGGGCGTGGAGGCCCAGACGCTGGCGAACGTCTATCAGGCGATCGACAACAATCACGAGATCGTGCCGGTCCTGAACAAGGTGGACCTGCCGGCGGCCGAGCCCGACCGCGTCCGGGCCCAGATCGAGGACGTGATCGGCCTCGACGCCAGTGACGCCGTCCTCTGCTCGGCCAAGTCGGGCCTGGGCATCGAGGATGTGCTGGA